>NZ_AEDV01000108.1 GCF_000148545.1 Streptococcus mitis SK597
AATAACATATGGATAATAAAACATGTTTTGTTGTTATGGGATTTGGTACAAAAAAGATTCCAAATACTAATATTGAAGTAGATTTAAATTTCGTCTATAACGAGCTTATTAAGCCAACAATCATTTCAAAGAAGCTAACATCTGTTTATGGTCAAGAGCAATTCAGGGCTGATGAGGTATATACAACACAAAGTATAACAAAAACATTCATTGAGGGAATATTTAAGGCCGATATTGTAATAGCAGATATTACAACTTTGAATCAAAATGCAATCTATGAATTAGGATTACGTCATGCTATGAAACCCAAATCAACTATTATATTGTGTGATAATCATACTGCTCAAATAAAGTTTTTTGATATCCAAGATTTACCTCAAATTAGATATGATTCTGATAAATTAAATGAGTATTCGGAATTTAAAAGAATACAGGAGTTACTATCAGGTTATATTGATAACGCAAAAAATTCTGATGACCACTTTATCGATAGTCCTGTTTTTCATTCAAATTTGTACCGTGTTATTAGCAATTCTTTAACATCTTCTCAAAGTAATACTGCCACATCTAATTCACAACAATCATGGAGTGAATTAACTAAAGTAGCTAATACTTTAAAAGATTCTCAACAATATGTAGAGGCTGAAATAATATATAAACAAATCTTAGATAGTGGATTTGTTGACGATGAAATAGTTGCGGGTTATCTTCTATCTTCATATAAAAAAGATGAAACAAATGTCGATAACTTAAAAGATTCTCAACAAAAATTAATTCCATATCTTGATATAAAAACAACAACTTTTCATAAAATTTTAGGCATATATGGAGCAATTTATTTGCGTATCTTCTATATTACGAAAAATAAAAATGACTTACTATCTGCAATTCACTTCTATCGTCTAGGTATGAATTATGAAGATAATAATATTTATTGTGCCAGAAATTATTGTGCCAATTTATTAAAAATTGCAGATGTAGAGACAGACATAGAGGTTATAAAAGAGCATTACTATACTGCTAAATATACCGCAAAATATATCTTAGGGTCACTGCCTACTTTAGTTCGTAAATCTAGCGAATATGACGATATTTGGTTGAAATCTAATCAAGAAGAATTGTTATTTATTTCAGGTTTAATTTCCGACTTAAAAATTGATATTACTGGACTGACTGATAGACAGTCTAAAACAATTCGAGAAGGTAGAGAGATATTAAAAAAAGATTTATCAAAAATACGCTTACTAATAAATGACTAGATTTTAATAAGTATGTTCCCCATCTTTTACAAATTTATATTTTTGTTCAACCATAGTTTTCCACTTTTGGAGGCTCTTTTGAAATTCATCTGAATGTAAATAGTGAAGGATTTCGTCTTTTGTGTTCAATTCGAATTCTGGGGCTGTAATTGAATATTCGCCTTGCTTTAAAATCCCTTCCTTTGTTATATTTTCTTGTGGAATTGTTAACATGGGAAGTCCAAAAGTGAGAGCTAAAATCCCTTCAATGTGACAATAAACACTGGTTATCCACTTGTTTTTTAAGTGGATTTCTTTTGATGCAAAAAAGTCAGGATTTATTTCTGCATCCTTTTTTCTAACTCCTTCATTAATAAATGTTTGACCAAATGCTAAAACAATAATACCATAGCTTCTTTGTATCATTTCCCGTAAAGAAGTCATCACTTCATATGGGGAGTATTCAGCCGCTTGTAAGGTAACGCATTCAAAACCACTTTGCTTTAACAATTTTGTAAATTCCTTGATAAAAAAGCTTTGATGTTGAGTAAAAGGGTTTGGTCTACTCAGAAATACCTGTATTTTGTTTTCACTCATAGAAAATT
>NZ_AEDV01000107.1 GCF_000148545.1 Streptococcus mitis SK597
TAAAAAATGAACACTCATTAAACACACTTATTTCATATATTTACAATTGTTTTACTATATCCTAATAAGCATTGATAGTATAGTAGATTGAAACAAAATATGCACAAATATATTAGGTTAGTCAAATGAATTTCTAGAAATGTTTTAGCAACCGCAGTGTACTATTATAGATTCAATCTGTTTCATGTCCCAACTTTAAAAACTTTTAGAGTAACAATTGTTTTGTGTTTTGTGTTTTAAAATTTTAAAACCATATCTCCTCGAAGGTTTAATACTCAATGAAAATCAAAAAGCAAACTGGGAAGCTAGTCGTAAGCTGTACTTGAGTACGGTAAGGCGACGCTGACGTGGTTTGCTTTTTGATTTTCGAAGAGTATAATACAATTTTCAGTTACTTGTAGAGTTAGACATGATACCTCTCATTTTTATATGAAGTATTTAATAAAAAGGAGTATAATGACTTTAAAACTAATTACATGTATATCGATAAGGAGGTCAAGTCTTTATGATGAGAAGATTTGTTACCAAGAAGCACCTCGTACTTTACTTCTTTGCTATTTCCATTACTTGGCTGGAAGCAATTATCACGCCAGCCCTTGTTCAGAATATTGTTGCCAGTTTTACCAATCAAGAACTAGGCCTTCTTTGGAAAGTTTTGATTTTAGGAATCCTTGGTAATCTCATCCTCTTACTAGGTTTGGCTGGGAAACGCTATTACTACGCCCGTTTGATTACTGATTTCAAATATGAAATCAAGAGTGCTATTTTCAAGCGATTTTTAAACAGTTATGAGATCGATGAAAAGGATATTTTGTCCGACCTAGAAAACGACGTCAAGCAACTAGAAGAAAGCTATATTGAGCCAACGGTCATCATCTTTTCTTCTCTGGGCTTTACAACTGTGTCCATTCTCTATGCCCTATGGACTAATTTTTACCTAGGCTTGATTTTCATCCTCTTCTACTCCTTTCCTGTCCTCTGCAGTGCTATCGGATCAAAGCGTTTGGATTCACTTTCTGAAAAGCGGTCCACTGTTAACCAAAGCTACTTAGCAAGCTTGACAAATTTTATTGGCGGTAGCCAACAAATTCGCCATTATCAGGGGCAAGACTACTTTTTTGCTCGCTATCAAAAGCAATTACAAACCAGTCTAGATACCGAAATTAACTATGAAAAACAACGCACTTTAAACAGTCTCTTGATCAATAGCATCGATGCCTTTTGTTCTGTCACACCAATCGTCATCGGTGGCTTTATGACCTACTATAATTATTTAGATGCGGCTAGTTTTGTGGCCATCTATCTGGTTTCCCATAATATTGGCTATCAATTCCAAGAGTTGGCTTATTTTACCAACACCCGAGAAGCGAATCGAACTCTTCTCAATAAATACCAAAAACTTTTGAAGCAGTCTGATCCCATCTCGCCTAGAAGCATAGAAAACATTTTCCCTATCCAGCTTAACACCATCTCCTTAGAAAAAGATGGGAATATCCTCCTGTCTCCGATTTCCATGCACATCAAGCAAGGAGAAAAAATTGCCATTATCGGGGAAAGTGGCTCTGGTAAGACAACCCTGCTCAATATCATTCATGGAGAAGAGACACCAACAAGTGGACAGATTAGCTTTGCTGGTCAGAACCTGTCACGTAAAGAAATCACAAGCCTTAGTTCCTATATCCTCCAAGATAGCCATTACTTTGACACGCTATCTCTGGAAGACAATATCCTTCTGGGACTGGATAAAAATAAAGAGACTTTAAATCATATCCTCAAAAAAACAGGATTAGAACATTTGAAAAATCGAACACTCAGAAACGATAGTCTATCTGGTGGCGAGAAACAACGCCTAGAAATCGCTCGAGCCCTCTACCATGATAACCAACTCATCTTAGCAGATGAGATTAAGGCCAATCTTGACTTGGAAAATAGCAGAAAGATTAGTGACTTACTCTTTTCCCTACCTCAAACAGTCATTGAAGTCATTCACCACTACACAGAAGAAGACTTAAAACACTATGACCAAGTCATTCACTTAAGCAAAGAAAAGTGATAGTCTATAACATACGATTTGAAAAGGAGGCTAGGCAAAAACTCAATTTCAGGAGAAAATGAATTAATATTACCACAATAAAACGCATAATATCAAGTGTTTGCACACCTGATATTATGCATTTTTCTGATTTTAAAGACTTTTTACCCAGTCTATTCTTACTAATCTATTTCTT
>NZ_AEDV01000106.1 GCF_000148545.1 Streptococcus mitis SK597
CTTAATTTTTTCCATTTTTTTTTTGCATGCTAACTTCTCAAAGTAACTTCCACTTGGCTAGCCGAAGTGGAAATTAGTCTAAAACGGATTTTTATGGTGGAATTAAGTATGAGACGTTTGAGTTAGAAATGAGGCTCACTATGACAAAATATAAACACCTTACCCTTTCAGACCGTAATGATATCCAATTAGGCTTAGAGCGCGGTGAAACCTTCAAAGCTATTGGCCACCTTATTCTAAAAGACCCGACTACTGTCTCCAAAGAAGTCAAACGAAACAGACAAGTCCGAGAGTCTACATGCGATAAGCTTCCTTGCCCTTTACTCGACAAAGCTCCCTTTGTCTGTAACGGTTGCCCTAAAAGAAGACAAAATTGTGGATTTAAAAAAATTTTCTACCTAGCTAAGCAAGCTCAAAAGCAGTACGAACAAACTCTTGTAGAAGCTCGTGAAGGAACTCCTCTCAATTCCAAGACCTTCTGGGACATGGACAAAGTCATTTCTGAGGGTGTTAAATTAGTAAAACCAGTGGAACTTACCCTGACACGGATTTCCACTGGTTTTTGGGATTTTTATCAGACTAACTTCCACTTGGATTAGCGGTGGAAGTTAGTTTGGGAATTTACCACTTTTTTGCATGAATTCCTAATGAGCACGGATGTCAAACTCTTTAAACACAATATGTAAGTCTCTTAACACTCTTTGACGCCCTCGGAAACGTTCATTTCTTAAGACGCGTTCTAACTCTTCTTGTTGCTCTTTACTTTGTTTGTTTCTATAATCTTTTAGCGTTTCATGAAAGAGATAATAATCGTCCAGCCAAAGTCCTCCCTCACTTATACGATGACTTATC
>NZ_AEDV01000105.1 GCF_000148545.1 Streptococcus mitis SK597
TACAAAGCACCCAAATAGGTTTATAATAGCATGATTATTGATAAAGGAGATTTTTATGGATTATAAACTTATTTCTACTTACTTAGATTATTGCAAAACTCATAAGCGTTTGAGTTCGCACACGATTCGCGCTTATAAGAATGATCTTATGCAATTTTATAACTCAGACTATGATAATGTCGAATCCTATATAGAACAGTTGACACGATCTAACATAAAAACGAATACATTAAGAAGAAAAATTGCTTGTATGAAGGTGTTTTATAACTATCTAAAATACCAGAACATAATTGAAGAGAATCCCTTCAATCAATTGCGCTTTCAATTTAGAACTGAAAAAGTATTGCCTAAAACGATTCCGTATGACATTCTGAAAAGCATTTTTATATATTTAGAACAGAAAGTAATTGTATCTAAAACTGACTATCAAAAACAACACGCTGAAAGAAATCTACTAATTATTTCACTTTTACTTTCAACAGGCATCAGAATTTCTGAACTTTGCCACATTCATCTCAAAGATATTAATCTTTCCAATAAGACACTCCATATTATAGGAAAGGGTAAGAAAGAACGTATCTTATTTTTAGGAGATCAAAAAACATTCAATTTATTAGAAACATATATAAATAAAACAAGAAATGAATCCAATGATTTCTTGTTCCCAGGGAAACATTCACTTAAACCATTGTCAGAGCAAAGTGTACGTTTAGTAATAAAGAGAATCGTTGAACAAAATAACTTTTCTAGAACTATTACACCGCATATGTTTAGACATAGCTTTGCGACAATGCTTCTAGATAGTGATGTAGATATTCGATATATTCAACAAATTCTTGGACATAGTTCTATATCAATCACACAAATCTATACTCACGTATCTCATTCAAAACAAAAAGAAATACTTAGTTCTTTTAATCCCGTATCGGTAATTCATTCTGA
>NZ_AEDV01000104.1 GCF_000148545.1 Streptococcus mitis SK597
AAAGACAAAGTCGTAGAAACGCCGATTGAACCAGAAGTTGAGTATGTTAGAGATGGTGAACGAGAAGTTGACACACCTAATGAACGCGTTCAAGGAGCTAAAGGTAAAACAGTTACAACAACTACTTACGATGTAGATTCAAACGACGGTCATATCACAGAACACGTTGGCAACCCAGTAGTAAGCCCAGCAGGTAAGACAATTGTTAAAGTTGGTGCGAAAACTAAGGTTGAACAATCTAAAGATTCTGAAGGTCTCGATGTAATTGATACCACTACCTATGAAGTTGATCCAAAAACAGGTAAGGTAACTCCAACAACTGTTCGAACTTATGGGAAAACGAAAGAACCAAAAGTAGAGTTAGAACAAGATCCTAAGACAGGTGATGTTACAGTGACACCGAAGAAACCAGATGGGTCAACATATCCACCAGGAACTAAGGTAGAAATCCCAGGTAAAGATGGTAATCCAATCGTCGTTACAATCGATGAAGATGGTAAAGGTAAAGTACCAAACAGTGATCTACCAAACGTAGAAAAAACAGGTACAGGTAAGATTACTGAACCAGGTAAATCATCTGTGGAAGTTCCTAAGGTAACAACTTTTGAAAACGATGTATTACCGGGTTCAATTGCATTGCCAGAGCTAATGATTGAGGTTCGATGGATTGATGAAGATGGAAATGTATTGAAACCATCCGTTAAGACAGGTAATGAAAAGGATGCTGAACATGAATCAATTCCAGGATATGAATTTGTACGAACTGTGATTGATGAAAATGAACCAGTAATTACCCACATTTTCAGAAAAGTAAGTGGAACTACAATTCCAAATATAATTCCAGTAATTCCAGTCACACCTGATACTAATGGAAATTCTGGTCATGATACACCTGCGCCAACAATTCCAAATGCAGTTGCTCCGAATGTAAATCATGAAGATACTACAGATACTATTGACAATGGAGCTAAAGCAAATGATTCTCAAAATGTATTGCTAAATACAGGAACAGAATCAAATGATTCTCAAAATGTATTACCAAATACAGGAACAGAATCAAATGTAACTCTTGCCTCTCTAGGACTTCTTGGTATTCTAAGTGGTCTCGGACTTGCTCTTGGAAAGAAAAAAGAAGACTAAAATAAAAATTTAGTCAAAATATGAACTATTCATTATTAAGTGGACAATGAATACAAAAGATTAAAAAACGGCCTTGTTCCTCATTTTAAGAGGTACAAGGCCGTTGTTGTATTCTAGAAAAAGTAGATATCAATAATCGTATAGTAGATTGAAATAAGATATGAACAAATTGATTGGGAAAGTCAAATTAATTTCTAGAAATGTTTTAGCAATCATGACGTACTATTCTAGACTCAATATACTATACTAAGAGATAATGAATTGAAATAAAATGTGCACAAATCGATTAGAGGACTTAGATAAATTTCTAAAATGAATTAGAAGTTGTCTTATACTATTCTAGCTTCAAGCCATTATACTCATTTGAAATCAAAGTTCCCCATTTGTTGATAGACTATTCAAAAAATATCGTTGTATAGGTATATACTTTGAAACTAAAATGATAGGATGTTTAATTAAAACTATAATATTTTTGTTTATAAGACGAAAGTTTATGAATTTGATTTTAAAATTATGAGTAGGATATCTATTGTTATGCAGAGTCATTTTGATTATTGTAGACTTGTTGGTTGTGCTTTCTTGAAATCTTTAAATCAGCTGTATTTAGACTATTTTGTTTGATTAAAAACATTGAAAATGGTATAATCTAGCTGTAATAGCTGTAATAGCTGTAATAGCTGTAATAGCTGTAATAGCTGTAATAGCTGTAATAGCTGTAATAGCTGTAATAGCTGTAATAGCTGTAATGTGTAAGAAATGCTCATTATAGTAGGTTTCATGGGTACATTACGATAAGGTGTGTAGCTATGAAGGTTGCTTTTTTATTTGATTTTGTGTTTTAACATCAGGAGGGACAATGGAAAATAAATCAAATTCACTCAATAGAATAAAGCGTCATCAACGTGAAAAAGTCCTGCGCTTTTCTATTCGTAAGTATAGTTTCGGTGCGGCTTCAGTTGCTATTGCAGCACTGATGTTTTTAGGTGCGCGCGTTGTTAGTGCGGATACTGTAAGCGGAAGTAGTTCACCATCTACTGCGGGTGTAGTACAACCTAACGATAAGGGCGACTCGCCTGTGGGTATTAAGGATGAAAATAAATCAGAAGTAGCCAATAATTCTTTAGAAAATAAAGAAGTTGCACTTGTTGAAAATAGTAGTAATACGGTTGATAAAAGTCAGTTAAGAACAGTAGTTGAAGAATTAAATTCTCTTCTTTCAACTAAATTAAACCTTGACGATTCAGTGCTTTCTTCTGTAAAAGAAAGAGTTCAGAGAGCTCAGGCATTACTAGATAAAGCTGATGCAGTTCAAAAAGATATTAATGAACTAAAAGAACTTTTGTCTGCTGATTTAGCTACTTTATCTAATGCGGTAAAAGAATCAAGTGAGGTTAGAGAAAGTAATACTGGAACTGAGGCTGAAAAGCCAGCGAACCAATCTTCTCCTGAAGTAAGAGCAAGCGAAGAGAGTCAAACTGTTTCAGCTAAAAAAGATTCTTTGAAATTATCTGTAGATCAATTGCAAGCAGCAATTTCAGAAGTTCCTGAACATGATACTACGAAAGAAGTTCTTGAAAAAGCCAATGAAGTCATGGTCTTAGCTCAAGGTGTTCTTCAGAATACTACAGTCTCTCTAACAGATGTTGAACAAATGAACAAACTTGTGAAGCGAATGTTTAACTCTGTTAAAAACGCTACATTGCGTTTGAGTTCAGGCTCTCACGATCCTCGTAATGGTCAGAGAATGACCCAAGGTACTGGCGAAAGGGCAGCAGCTGTATCTTCAAGAT
The DNA here is from genome assembly GCF_000148545.1 of Streptococcus mitis SK597. Taxonomy (GTDB): domain Bacteria; phylum Bacillota; class Bacilli; order Lactobacillales; family Streptococcaceae; genus Streptococcus; species Streptococcus mitis_C. The sequence goes on from NZ_AEDV01000104.1 coordinate 2,931, forward strand.
GGACTAACCAAGATAATCTATTAAGTTACCAACGATTCCGTGCAACTGACGAAAATGGAAGAGTTAGAAATGACGATAGACAATTTACAGAAAATAAAGTGGATATGACCGCTCGAATTGAGACAATTGACGGTGTGAAATATGCAGTTTATGATATTTTCTTTAACAATGATGGTAAGTCAATGGTTAGGTTGAGTAGACAACAACTATATAATGTTATTTTACCTCCAAAAATTTTAGATTTACAGTCTAGCGGTGCTTATAAGTCAGACACTATTAGAGATTTACACTTTGACACATATAGAAGAAATAATCAAAATGAAAGTGGTACTCTTTCTCAAAATCCTGATAAATTCACTTATGAGTCAACTCAAAATTTTCACTTTTTAAATGACAATGGACAATCGAAAGGGAATCTAACATATTTTTACAATTTAGGTGTTCGTCAGAGTGGTAGATCATATGATCAAGATATGAAAGATTATTTTAAAAACAATAAAAATGATCCCTTTTTAAAAAAAGCAGTGGCATTAGATGGAGTAAACAAGAGTTGGAGTTATGGTATAGGGGTGAGAACCAATAATCCAACAGCCGCTGTACATATGCATTTTAAAGCAAAATTAAGATCAGATGTAACGGATGAAGCTGTTAAAAAAGCATTTATCCTAGCCATTGCAGGTACTTATGGAGAGACAACAAACCAATCCTATGTTTTTGGATCAGGAAAAAATGATAACGAAAATGTAGAACCAACTGTTAAACAAAGTGCAAAATACCCTATAAGCGGTAGAGAGGTTACAAAGAAAGTCGATGCCCCTCTTGGCGATCTAGATAAGCCGGTGGATGCTGGTTTCGTAACAGGAAATAATAACTTCCCTACAGATATCCGTTGGAGTTGGCCAGATGGGAAACCAAATACGACTACAGCAGGGGTATTTCGTTATAAAGTGAAAGCACAGTACTCTGATAATACTTCAAATACTACTGATGCAACATTGAAAGTGCTTCCAAATAAACCTGAGATTGACCAAAAGTCTGTAAATGAAAAAGCAGGGAAGACTGGGCAAACGGTTACTGTAAATGTAGGTAAGGGAGTTCCTGATAATTCTACAGTGACATTATATAGTGGTAATACGGTTATTGGAACTGGGAACACTAAGGGAACAACTGCTACAATTACGGTATCAAAAGCATTACCGTCTACAGCCATTACAGCTAAAACAACTGTCAAAAATAATGGCACAGTAGAGTCAGAGTTTAGTGCACCTGTAACACCAACAGAAGTTCCTGACAAGGCAGCGCCAACAGTATTGATTAATGGAAAAAAATTAACAGAAAATGCGGATGATAATCGTTTTATTATTTATCGTGGAGCAAACTTCAATCCTACATTTAGAGTTCAGGATGATAAGAGCAATCATGTAAACTTATCAATTACTGGACTTCCAAACGGAGTTGCAAATGTCACGACTAGTGGTGGTAAAGAGTTTAATTATACAATTCCAGATAATACTGTAGCAAATGAGGCTCCGTTTGGAGAAAGTATTGCAAGTGTCGTTGCATCGGATGGTCGTAATAGTGCAACATATAAATTTAAATATCGTATTGTAGATATTCAAGCAAAAAATAGTACGACAGAAAATCGTGCTCTTGGAAGTGCATTAGGAGATCCTCATGATCACTTCAAAGTAGCAGAAAGTAATACTGTAGAGAACGATAAGTACTATCCAACTGGTATGCAGTTTAAATGGATAGAATTAAATCGTAGCACAATCACAACTACTGATGTTCCTAATACAACAAATTTAAACGAATTAGGGAATGTTACTAAGTATTTTGCTACGGCTGTATTCCCTGCTGTGAAGAATACGAAAGAAATAGATCGTGTAAATTATACAATCTATTCACCTAAACAAAAAGCAATACCAATAACGTTTAATGTGACGGATAATGTTAAACCAACAGTAAAACTTGTTGGTGATAATGGATCTGACAC
>NZ_AEDV01000103.1 GCF_000148545.1 Streptococcus mitis SK597
CTTTGTAGTAAAAGTAATAAGTTCGTGAATTCCCATTGGCATCCGAAGTACTAATCTCCGCTATATGGATTCCTGGACGTTGAGTAGAGCTAACTGTTCCTTCGAGAGTCGGAGCAATATACTGATTCGCTTCTTTTGCAGTTGTTTGGCGACTAAAGCTACTATTAAACCGATTTCTATCAATCCCGTCTGGTGTATTGACAATAGATAGACTATTAATCGTTCCTGAATTATCCCATACTTTGATAGTCGGATTGAATCTTTCGCCCTGAGTAACCTCATACAAAACATGGTTTGAGTTATTTTTACTTGTTGGAAGCGTAATTCCATTCACACTAACTACCGGTGGAACTCCGTCCGTTGCAGCTTTTATATTTGACTCATCTGATTCAACCGTCTTACGACGAGTGTTATCATAATCGACCCAATCACCTTCTACAACAGTTTTTACAACATAGTTTGCTTCTTCAACTTTAACATTAGTAAAGGTTGCAACACCGTTAGTTCCTGCCTTAGCAATCAGAGGTTTTCCATTTGCACCGAGCACTTCTGTTAGAGAGCCATCGGCAGCACGTTTATACAGTCTCATGTCATAACCGTTGGTACCGTTGCTAGCTTGGATATTTATGGTATTACCAGCTTGGTGCATCAAATCAGTCGTCAAAGTCGGTGTCTTTGGCTTAGTGACAAAATAAAATTTCCCTGTATCATGAGAACCATCTCTAAAAGAACGATTGTAACGGTAAGCATGAACTCCAGGAGTAGAAATAGCATCTAAAGTTAATTCTTCTCTGCTGACATTTGTAATAGCTCCGTTTGAGTCTTTAAAGAGCTGGAAGTCTTGACCTTTTCCGTTCGCTTCACCTTTCCCTGCTTGTTTTTCCCACATCGAACCATCTTCTCTATAGTAGTCACCATAAGAAGTCGTATCTATGTTTCGATAGTCTGTAAAATAACCAGCGCTGTTATACGTCAAAACACCATCGACCATATTTTCAAAGGGTTTGTCAGCAAAACTACCTCTGTTTTTATAAGTAATTCCATTTACAGTACTTACGTAGTTTTCATTTCCTGGAGCAAAAATAGAGTTTACGGTATTTTGCTTAATCTTAAAATATCCATTACCCTTTATTTTGAATTTAAAACGGTCTGTATCATCAACTTCTCCAGGTGTGCGAGCATAAAACTGGTCAACAAGGAATAGGGTGTTAACGTTATTCTCTGATTTCACACCCTTAGCACCAACTGCATAAGTCAGTTTATTGATGTCATTATTCCCTCTTGTTTCAAATGAGAAGTGATAAGAATCTTTTTGGTTACTCATTTCAAAGTAATAAAGTTTACCACCGCTTCCATTTATGGCATTAAATTTCTTTGCGGATAATTCTCTTTCTTTTTGGCTCTCAAGATTCTTAGCATATGGACCTTTCCCAACCCCTGGTCTATGTTCTTGACGAGCCAATTTATCTAGACTCCCTACATCAAGCCCCTGAGTTAGAGTAATACCTCCGTCTTTCCGGACTCCTGAATTTTGTGGCGTCCCTTGAGTTTCATTATAAAAACCGAGTTCCTCGATTCTAAGCATATCCAATAAATTGCCACTATTAGGACTATAAGCGGTAGTCTGTCCACCTGGAGTTGTAACCGAAACAGTTGCTGTACCTGGTTTGTATTCCTGACCCGAAGGGATTGTGAACCATACAGGTGCACGAGATATGGTGTGATGTCCCTTGTTGACATAGATATCCCATCTAAAACCATCATTTGTCCTAGTGACATCAGCATAAATATACTCTCTACCTTCATTAACATTTCTATTAATATTGTCAACCGTACCAATTTGTCTTCTTGAATAGAAGTAATACGTATACTTATCATATGGTGAATTCCCCTTCTTCCCATCTTCGAAGAAGGACTCTAGAGAATTTGCATAATTATCAGTACCAGTACGAACGGTACGTGTTGTTCGAGTACGACCTCTTCCTCGGCTTGGGAGTTCTTCACCACCACTACGAGGTTGAGGGTTTACTGGTGTAGTTGTAGAATCATCTGTTGTTTTACCATTAAGTACCCCTTCAATCAAATCACGAGCCTTCTTGAGGTCTACTAAAGCAGCATCAAAGATTGCTTGATTGACAACACCGTTATTAGCTAGAGGGATAGCATTATTGATCCTATCATATGCATCTTTAACCTCTTGGATTTTACTCGTATCAGTATTAGCCTTCTTCAGTTCTCCATAGATAAAGTAAAGCTCATTTGATAGGTTCGTTGCCCCATCATTTTCATTGCTATATGTTGGCAATTCTTTTTTAGCTACTTTATTAGGATTCGAAGTTAGTCTATCTTCTGATCCCTGATTAACCGCAGCCTTGTCCTCGTTTAATTTGGCTTTGTCAACTATAGATAAATCTTTTTTAGATTTTTCTTGATCAGAAACCACTTTCTTCTCATCCTTAGGATGCTCGATAGAAGCTTCTTTATCCTTTTTATCAGCAGGCTCATCTACAGTTGGCTCAGATTTTGGAAGGAGCTTTTCGACCTCTCTTATCAAAGAGTTGATAGTCTCTACCTCTGTTGCAACAGCTTGCTCTGTAACACCTCCATCTTCAAGTAAGCGTTCGCTTTCTTCAACCACTTGAGTAAGCTGAGATTCAAGAGCGACTAGCTTGCTTGATTCTACTTTTCTGACTACGTCACTCAAATTTCCGATGGCTATACGAAGCGCATCCTTGTTGACTGACTGAGTCAATACTTTAGGTTGTTCAGCAGGCTGGATTTCCGAGACTGCTCTGCCTCCCGAATCTGAACGCTCTCCCCCAGGAGAAGATTGCACATTGGCCGTTTCAGGTCTTACTGGTAACGTTTCAGCCTGAGCTACACCATTTGCAAAAAATATCAATGCCGCAATCGCGACACTAGCAGCACCAAAATGGTACTTTCTTATCGAATAACGAAAGACTTTTTCCCCGTTATCCTTATGCCTTTTTCCAAACATAAGCATATCCTTTCTATTGTCTCAATAGACTACATTAAAAATATTTGAAACATAATGTTTCATTACTATACTAACACTTTTTAAATAGAATATCAATCAATTTCCTGAGCGTTATCTTAAGTTTAAAACCCTATAATATAGCATATTTTGGGATCTTTTTACGAATTATATATATATATATATATATATGCAGATGTTGTCATAACAGTGTTTTCAGGCCATTAAACATGAAATTTAATATAAACAAAAAACAGATCTTACCTTTTACTTAGGAAAAATCTGTCATTATTTTAGAATAGTTGAATGCCTAACCTCACATTTTATAGACAGTGTATTCATTGAAGCTTGTTCCCAAAAAACTCCAACCACAACTTGCGAATCTCGTCTTTGCTGGTTTCTCTATATTTTTTAGTTCTAAGAACGCCATCTTGACCGTTAGTACTAGTCTTACAACAACGCCTCAAACTCAGCGACAGTCATGCCTAATTGCTCACTTGCAACCTCAGATGTCAGGATACCTTGACGTACTAGATTTACTAGCATAGTGAAACTTCCTTCAACTTTCCCACGCTCAAGACCACGTTCCAATCCCTGTTCAAGACCTTCCGCCCTAGCAGTCTCCAAGGCATAATCCTGAGCCAATAACGCTTGTTCTTCTCGCATACGTAGTTGA
>NZ_AEDV01000102.1 GCF_000148545.1 Streptococcus mitis SK597
TACCATGGCTCAACGAATTGTGACCGTTATAGCTGGTGTTGTAACAGGAGCTATCGGAGTGAGTGTGCCTCGTCTCAGTTACTATCTGGGGAAAGGAGACAAAGAAGCCTATGTTGCCCTAGTTAATAGAGGTAGTCGAATCTTTAACTTCTTTATCATTCCTTTAAGTTTTGGGATCATGGTTTTAGGACCAAATGCCATCCTACTTTACGGTAGTGAAAAATATATCGGAGGTGGTATCTTAACCTCTCTATTCGCTTTTCGTACGATTATCCTGGCACTAGATACCATTCTTGGTTCCCAAATTCTCTTTACAAATGGCTATGAAAAACGTATCACAGTCTATACAGTCTTTGCTGGATTACTCAATTTGGGCTTAAATAGTCTCCTCTTTTTCAACCATATCGTGGCTCCTGAATACTACTTACTGACAACTATGCTATCAGAGGCCTCTCTACTTGTTTTCTATATCATTTTCATCCATAGAAAACAACTCATCCACTTAGGACATATCTTCAGCTATACTGTTCGATACTCTCTCTTTTCACTTTCCTCTGTAGCAATTTATTTCCTGATTAATTTCCTGTATCCTGTGGATATGGTCATTAATTTGCCATTTTTGATGAATACTGGTTTGATTGTCTTGCTATCAGCCATCTCTTATATTGGTCTACTTGTCTTCACCAAAGATAGCATTTTCTATGAATTTTTAAACCATGTCCTAGCCTTAAAAAATAAATTCAAAAAATCATAGGAGTTTAGAATGAAACAACTAACCATTGAAGATGCAAAACAGATTGAATTAGAAATTTTGGATTATATTGATACTCTCTGTAAAAAGCACAATATCAACTATATTATTAACTACGGTACTCTGATTGGGGCAGTTCGACATAAGGGCTTTATCCCTTGGGACGACGATATTGATTTATCCATGCCTCGAGAAGACTACCAACGATTTATTAACATTTTTCAAAAGGAAAAAAGCAAGTATAAGCTCCTAGCCTTAGAAACTGATAGGAACTACTTTAATAACTTTATCAAAATAATCGACAGTACGACTAAAATCATTGATACTCGAAATACAAAAACCTATGATTCTGGTGTC
>NZ_AEDV01000101.1 GCF_000148545.1 Streptococcus mitis SK597
GCCACTATCTTTCACCCAACCTGTTGCCATAGCACCTGAATCTTTTAGGTAATACCAAGAGTTATTATCATATAGCCAATCGCTAGCAATCATAGCTCCTGATGATTTAAAGGCATACCAGTTGCTACCTTGATAGAGCCAAGTTTGATTGAACATGACTCCTTTATCATTCATAAAGTACCAAGTTCCCTTGTCCTTAACCCAAGCATTTTTAACTAATTGCCCTTGTTTTTGATAGTACCATGTTTCACTGTAGTTCTTTTTTAGCCAGCATTCTGCTTTTAGAATCGGATAAAGTATTTTGAAGGCTCCTGCCCCCCTGTAGGAATGATTGATAACTCCTGGTTTTTGAAGTTTCAATTCTTCATAGTCGTCTGCCCAAGCAAATACTTTTTGACCATTGACAGTCTCTGGTAAGGTAGCAGTGTAGGTCTTAGTTTGATAGTCCCATTTTGCATCAAGGTAGGTGTGTTGATCATTTGATTCGTCAATACGGAAGTAACCACTCTTTCCACCGTCATTATATACATCATCAACTACTTTAGTGGACCAGGTCTTTACCTCATTTCCGCTCTTGGCTTCTACCTTGATATCTCCTCTATAGCCATAAGGTACATAGAAATTCAGATAACGCCCCTCTACACCCATCATAGACTTGTCCTTTTCTTGACCTAGGAAATTGACTGTCTGATCTTGACCATTGAGACTGACCGTCCACTCGATTTTCTCGGTTTTTGGCAAATCCAAGACTTTGATATCTACTTCATTTCCATTGTCAAATCGGAGAATTTTGCCATCTTGATACTTAATACCACCCTTAATAACCCACTCTTCTTCCAATTCGAAGGCCTTTCCTGAATGAGGGAAAGCTAGTAAAGCTAGACCTGCTAAAGACAAACCAAATAGTGTGATTTTTTTTGATACTTTCATTTTCTTAACCCCTTATTTTTGGAATAAAACAAATTGACTGTTTTCTGGATAAACTGATACATGTTGCTCCTTATTACTGCTTGATGCAGCTTCAAGGACTAGAGGATAAGAGTATTGATACAGTTCCTCTAAAGTGATTTTTCCGTTAGTATTGGTGTCTGCCATAGGCGAAATCATTCTATTTTGAAGTGAATCCCAACCTGTACCCATTGCCCAGTATCTGGTGGCAAGACTACCTACTCCGACTGCACTATACGATTTTTCACCTTTCCAAGAGGCACATAGTACGAGGAATTTAGAATCAAGCATTTCACCATTCTTACTTGTTAGATTTCCTGTTGAGAATCCTGCCAAAAATGCTTGTTCATCAAATCTTTCTTCAGACTTGGAGAAGGCCTTTTCATCTGATTTACCTACATCTATAATTGTTCCTGAATAGCAACAATCCAGTATAACCACAAACTTACCTTTGTATTGTTTCAGTATAGATGCCAATTCCCAGCCTGAAAATGTCTGACCATCGCTACCAAGATAGATTCTTCCGTCTCTTCCTCCATGACAAGTAAGGTAAAGATAGTTCACATCGCTTTCGCTAGAAGATTTGAAAAGCTCTTGCATTTTTGCAATAATCTCGGACTTAGTTTTATCTGGGAAACGAACAACTTTACTAAAGTTTTGGTTGCTAAAAACCTTTTATATAGTGTTACCATCTTCAATAGGTACTGCTCTTGTTGATGTTTCACCTGTTTTTAGTGTTTTATACCACCAACGACCTTTTGATTGAAACCAACTGCCATTGGAGTGACTATAATCCTAGGGAGAGATAGATTCTTGAGCAGAAACTGGACTATTTACTGATAGTGATGTCACTAGGCTCAGTAAAGCAACTGATGACAATAAAATTTTTTCATAATCATATTGTCCTTTCTGTTTTATTTTTGTATAATCATAATCATACCACAAATAAAAAAACAGGTTTAATTTTTTGCAGAAATGGAAGAGGAATACTATGGAAAATTTTGGAGCAGTTTTAAAGTGCTTGCCTTTTGTAGTATAATTGTCTTGCATCTCTGTGCCTTTCTTATGTTTTTGGCTGAATAAAAGTCTAATAAGTAGGAGAGGTTCTTTTCCATAATTTCTCGAATAGAATACAAAAAGCGAACAAAACAGAGTTCATTGTTTCGATTCGCTTTTTGTATTATTATCTAGATTTTTCTTGCATCTCTGATAACAATT
>NZ_AEDV01000100.1 GCF_000148545.1 Streptococcus mitis SK597
TCTTGCCATATCATCTATGTGATAAATCGGTAACTCGAATAACTTGGTCCACTTGCTCCCAAATCAGAGGATTGTGGGTCGCAATAATAATAGTTCGATTCGGATTTTTTAGAGATTCTAGGATAGAAAGTAATTCCTTAGAATTTTTGGGGTCTAGTGAAGCGGTTGGTTCATCTGCGAGAATCAAAGGTGGATCCTTTAAAATTATCTTCGCTAGTGCAACACGTTGTGCTTCTCCTCCTGATAATTCAAAGATAGGTTGCTTTAAATCTAAATAAGAGAGGTTAACACGGTTTAGAGCTTGTTTCATCAAAGAGATTTTCTCTTTTTCTTTCAACTTTTTACCAACTAAACCCAGATTAAGATTCTCTTTGACAGTTTGACTTTCAATTAAGCCAAAATCTTGAAATAGATATCCCAAATAATCTCTAAAGAAAACAGAAGGCTTGATGTCCTTAAGAGAAGTACCATCATAGATGATTTGTCCTTTGTCATATGGCTCTAATCGTCCAATCATATTCAAGAGTGTTGTCTTACCACAGCCACTTGTACCGATTAAGGCATAAATTTTCCCACCTTCAAAATGAAGATTCGTATCTGAAAATAGCTGACGGCTTCCAAATTTTTTAGATATATTCTTTAGTTCAATCATCCTATTTTCCTTTCATAATTGTCATAGAAACACTAGATTCTTTATGAGCTTGACGGTAAAGCGTCAAAACTGCACTAGCTAGAAAGACTAATAAAGTGAGCAAGCCAATCACCAAGTCTCGACTGCTTAAAATAAAGAAACTAGCACCAAATACAAAACTGGCAAATTGGCTAACCATATACTGAGCATGTGTTTCAAAAAATCGTAAACCTGAAATTCGTTTAATCAAGATATCTCGGCGGAATTGCTCGAAATATAGAAGATTGACAGAATAAAAGAGTAACAAGGAACTAGCTATCCCCACAATAGCTCCTAAGATTAAAGTTGCTGTTTCAGTTTGAACTTCATTATAACGAGTTAGATAAACACTTCTTCCTTCTTTAAGATAGGATACTTGCTCATAAATTCCAGCTTTCTTTAAGAGTTCTACCCCACTCTCATATCCTTTGATAAAGAGTTGTTTTCCAGCATTGATAGACCAACTAGATAAGGATATAAAACTATCACCTGTAGAAGTCGGCGTGAATACAACTAAAATCGGATCAGTTAAGTACTGAATGGATACTGGGCTTTCACCGTTATTATAAATAAATCGCTTTTCTCCAGTTGGAAGATAGCTAACAATCGCTCTCATTTCATACTCTAAAGGAGCACTTGCCTCCTCACCAGATTTTCCATAAAAACTCAATCTTTCTTCAAAAACTTTCTTAAGTTCTGCTTCTCTAGAGCGCAAATGTTCTGGTAATAAGAGTCCAAATTCCCCTTTTTGAAGATGGGCTAGTTTTTGTCTAGTCTCACCATTTACAGATACATTTTCCTTGTCCAAATAACTTGGACTGACATAGAGAACATTAGCATCTGGACTATAGGTATCCAGTGTCTCTCCGTTTTTATTTTTTCCTTGAGGATTTGCAAAATGAATGAGATTATCTTTTACAAATAGAGCCTGTTCTTCTTCGATTGCTTCCTTGGCAAAGGCATACCACTTATTCTGATTTTCTGTATCTTTTACTCTATCACCTAAGCCAAAGAAAATCTGGTAATAGTCTGCTCTGTCCTGCCATGCTTGTTTTGAAATTTCAAGTTCTTTCAATCGTTGGTAAGACGTCAAACCTGTCTTAACAGCGTAGCCTACTGTAAAAACAGCTACTAACTGACACAATAGGGTTAAAGCCATCAGGCGTTTAAGGGGTAATCTTCCCTTAATAACGGGAACTAATGCTTTATAACTCAAACTCATTAGATAAAGGAGCATTAGTAAAATTGAAATCCCCAATAAAAACAAAAGATAGAAACTAATCCCAAAACCATAGGTGGCTAACAAGATAGGATAAAACAAACCTTGACTAAAAAGAAGGACTCCCCCACCTAGGAAGGAAAGGAGGGCTGATAGAAGGAGCCATTTGATATCAGTCGATAAAGAATGCCCCATGATGGATAAGAGAGTCTGACCAGAAAAGAGTTTTATACCTGCTGCTCTCATTTCCTTAATCCGAGTGATAATCACTAAAGCAAAGAAAGATAAGGCAAATATTGCTAAACTAATTAAAATAAGGGGAATTAGTAACATTCGAAAAGCAAGAGTATAGGGCGGTGTCTTTCGGTCAGCAATTGCTTTATACCCCAAATCCCCTAATTTATCGGCAAGCTTTTCTTTCGTCAAAGAGCCTGACAAAAGGAGATAACTATTTAGTGGATCACTACGTTCACGACTTTCTTGACTAGCTTCTTGGAATTCTTTTGGTAAAGTTCCCTGACCATAAGTTGCATAAGTAAAGTGAGTTGTCCCATCCTTACTCGGCTCTACAATTCTTCTAGCTATTAAACTCTGTTCTGAGTTTGCAAAATTCTCCAATTCCTGTTCAAATACCTCACGCGTCGGCTCTTGAGTATCTTTTTTGACACGAAGTAAGGAGACGGAATCATAGCTTGCATATAAATATTGTGGCGCACGTAAGACAATAATCCAAGCAAGGAAGAAGCTGAGAAAAAAAGTTGATAATAATATGAATAGTTTCTTCATAGTAGACTCCTTGTATAAGAGAATAACCCTATAGAAAAAGATTTTATCTTTTATAAATTCTTAGAATTATTTTCCTAGTTTAATCCATTACACCCTAAGCACCAAGACAACAAATTTAATCCTTTCTTATTTTGAAATCGATTTCTTATACCGTAAATATATCACTTTCTATATAATCTGTCAACATATTTTACCAAAATATTATTAGTAATAGAATTTTACAGTTCCCTAAAAATAGATGTCATTAACGGATTTTATTCAAGTTTTTCCCATTCAT
>NZ_AEDV01000099.1 GCF_000148545.1 Streptococcus mitis SK597
CACTGCACCCCAATAATGGGACAAGAGAAAACGCTCTTATGCAACCAGTTTTCTGTAATCTACAGGAGACTGGTCATTTAATTTCTGTTGAATTCTAGTTTCATTATAAAATATGATGTAATTTTTGACAATATCTGTTATACTATCTTTAGTTAAATTTCTCCACTTATGGAGATAGAAGGTTTCAGATTTGAGAACAGAGTGGAACCATTCGATACAGGCATTATCTGCTGGTGTTCCTTTTCGGGACATGGAGCGGGTGATGCCTTTTTCTGTACAGGCCTGATAGTAGGCTTTTGAAGTGTAGACAGATCCCTGGTCGCTGTGTAAAAGTGCTCCTTGAGGTAGCTCAAGTTGATGAAGTGTGTCGAGCACAAAGTCCGTATCTTGGCATTCGGAGATGGTATAAGCTACAATTTCACGATTATAGAGATCCATGATCGAAGATAGATAAAGTCTACAGTTCCCAAAGTAGAGGTAGGTGATGTCTGTGACAAGCTTCTCCATAGGCTTATCTGCCTGAAAATTACGATCCAGCTTATTGTCTGTTACATGGTAAGGCTTCCCTAATTTAGGTCCCTTCTTGGGACGGACACGACAAAGGCAGCCCTTTTTCTTCATAATACGATAGACCTTCTTGCGATTAACGACGAGGTTATAAACTTTCTTGAGCAAGCGAGTGATGGTTCGATAGCCGTAAATAAAGTGGTTTTCCACGCAGAGTTGTTCGATTTTATCTGCTATTTCGTCTTTTTTCTGAGAATTCTTACACTCCTGTTTCCAGCGATAAAAGGTTGAACGTTTGACTCCGAAACACTCTAAAATAATAGATATAGGGCACATTCTCTTATACTCTTCCACTAGCTTGATAAGACTTACTTTGTCGATTTTCTTATCAAGCTCTGATACTTTTTTAGTAATTCTACCTGTAAACGTAACTGTTCCACTTCAGATAACTGCTTCATCCCTTTACCATAAGTATATTGTTTCCCCACAGGTTGGTGGAAACGGTACAATTCATCATTCTGATACCATTGCCACCAGGTCTTGACCTGACTAACATTTTTGATACCGAGGGTATCCATGATAACCTTATTTGATTTACCTGCCTTCTTCATTTCGATACAGGCTAGCTTAGTTTCTAATGAATATGCTTTTTTAACCATAACAAAACACTCCTGTTTCTAGTTTACCAGATTTCAACAGGAGTGTTTTCTTGTGTCTCACTTTATGGGTGCAGTGCC
>NZ_AEDV01000098.1 GCF_000148545.1 Streptococcus mitis SK597
AAAGTAGGAAACTAGCCGCAGGCTGCTCAAAGTACTGCTTTGAGGTTGTAGATAAGACTGACAAAGTCAGTAACCCTACCTTCGGCAAGGCGACGTTGACGTGGTTTGAAGAGATTTTCGAAGAGTATCAATTCTTGGGAGACTTCTTGACTAAGTCTTGAGCCATAAATAAAAAAGAGCCGTCTGGCTCTTTTTTATTGACTAGATTTTCTGTGCAAATTTTTTACTCAAGGCTTGTCCAAGCAAGGCACCCACTAGGGCTCCGATGACAATACTTGCGATAAATAGAAGGATGGTTCCAGGATTTGGTGCGACCATGATACGGTCGATATATTCTTGGGATTTTCCTCTTGCCAGAAGGGTAGCCATATAGGCTTTGGGCGCAATCCACATAAGTAAGATTGGACCAGTTGAGCTAAAGGCAAAAATAAGGAAAGAAAGGAAGTTCTTTGTTTGATCCTTGTATTTTCCGAGGCTAGCTACTCCATCTGCTAGGAGGCCACAGATAATTCCAGGAAGGAAGGCACCAGCACCGTGCTTAGATCCCAAGAAAAAGAGGGCCATGACAAGGCCGATAGTGGTAATGGCTCCAAAGCGCGGAACTTTTGCGACTAGAATCATATAGACGCTGCCGCCGACAAGGGCAGTAAAAGCAGGCGCATAAAACATGTTTCCAGTTTGGTCAAAGAGATTGCCCAAAAGGACACCAATCCCCATGCAGAGGAAGTAAAGAACTGCAAAAAGAAGTGTAGTTAAGATAGATTTTTTCATGAATTGTCTCCTGATAATTTTTTCACAATTCTCATTGTACCATGGTTTGATGGGATTGTAAATGGGCGCAGCATCGAAGTTAATAGTCAGGTATTTCAGAATTTGAAGGTATCAAGTCAAGTTTCGCAGAATTATTAAATAAACAACGCATTAAGGCCGCCCAGCAACTCTTGCTTTCGACTAGTGACAGTATCGAAGATATTTGTTATGCTGTTGGTTACAGTAACGTGGGATATTTCTATAAAGTGTTCCGAAAATTGTGCGGAAAATCGCCAAAAGCCTACCGAAAACAGGTAGAAACGATACTATAAGATTTGTATTCCTTTACAAAATGTGCTATAATATGAATAATATTATCAGGAGGTTCTATCATGAAAAAGAAACCGATTTATCTATGGGTCTTGCTAATCTTGTCTGCCCTTATTTCAGTTATGTCTCTGTTTGAACTTTTGAAGCCCTTGCCTAGCAAAGAAGCTCTTCGTGCCGCTCAGAAACAGGTTGCAGGGGTCAGTGCTCAGCAATTAGAAGACAACATCAATTACACCTATAGAGTAGCAGAATCAACTCATTCTATTTTTAATATGGCCTTGATTGTGCTATCTGCTATTTTAGTTGTAGTAGCGATTGTATTCCTTATTCGTAAGAATTTGCAATATGCAAACTATACTTATGTCGGCTATGTTTTGCTAGCCATTATTGGTTCGATTTATGGCTATGTTGGTTTACAGGACGCTGTGCAGTTAGTTCACGATGAAACCATGCGTTTAGGGATAAGTGTTATTTCACAAGCCGTTAGCATTCTCTCTATCGTCATCAATGTTCTTTTCCTAGCCCTTGTTTTCTATAAGATTTGGCGTCAACAGAAAGCCTTGGCTGAAGAAGAGGAAACAGAAGAACTTGCTTAAGTATTGACAAAAAATAACTATCAAGATACAATCTTGGTAGTTATTTTTCGATTATAGATAAAATCATGGAGGTACATATGAAGACAATTTCTTTAGTTTATATTAGTCTGAGTGGCAATACTGAAAGTTTTGTGACGCGCTTGAAAGACTATCTCTTGTCCCAGTACGAGGGAATTGAGGTTCAAAAGATTCATATCAAGGATTTGGTCAAGGAAGGCCAAGATTTCTATGAAATGGAGCATCCCTATGTTGCTTTTTTGCCGACTTACCTAGAAGGTGGGAATGGCGTGGATAACGGAGATGTTGAGATTTTGACGACACCAGTGGGAGATTTTATCGCCTATGGTGACAATGCTAGTAAGTGTTTTGGTGTGGTTGGTTCAGGAAATCGTAACTTTAATAACCAATACTGCCTGACAGCCAAGCAATACAGTCAACGTTTTGGTTTCCCTGTATTGGCTGATTTTGAAATGCGAGGTATGCTGGAAGATATCAAACGTGTCGCAGCTATTATCGCAGATTTGTATGAGTTGGAAAAGGAGAATTAATACTCAATGAAAATCAAAGAGCAAACGAGGAAGCTAGTCGCAGGTTGCTCAAAGCACAGCTTTGAGGTTGCAGATAGAGCTGACGTGGTTTGAAGAGATTCTCGAATAGTATAAAGTTCTTATGAGAGGTGGTTGAAGTTGTTCAACTGTTTTTTGAGTATAAACAGTCTTTGAGAACGTAAAAAAGCATAAGTTCAGGTCTTCGAAACCTTGTTCTTATGCTTTTTATCATAGAAATATTTGCTGAATTTTCTCTTGAAATGAAACCTTATCTTCATCTCGCGCTTTGTCGATTATCCTGCTTTTCCGATTGCGAGTGCGTAGATAAAGAAGATGGCGAAGCCAAAGAGGAAAATCAATCCTGCAATGGCAAGGTGTTTGAGCCAAGAAGGAAGATTTTTGTTTTCACGCGTTACCAAGGCATAATTCAAAAGAGCAAAGAATGGTGTTGTCAGGAAAGAACCAATCATGGCAAAGCGGAGCATGGTTGACACCTGACCAGCGAAGAACTTGATAATGACGATACCGATGATAGCAGTGATGGTCATCCAGATGTTCAAAGATTTACTACTGTCTTCTTTTTGACTGATTAGCAGTCGGAGAGATTCCTGATTGACGCGAGAATAGCCATCGATAACAGTGATAACTGTTCCAAAGATACACAGGAAGGCAATAAAGGTAATCAAGTAACGGGACCATTCGCCAAGAACAGAGGCATACATGCCCACGAATTGAGAGATGTATTTGGCTGAAGCAGCTTCAACTGCTTGCCCTGTAGGATACTGAATTAGTGCTCCCAGTGCTACAAAGAACACAGCTAGGATAGCTGTTCCAATGTAACCAACGTTAAAGTCAAATAGAGCGTCCTCTGTGTTAAAGTTGACGGTCTTTTTCTTTTCAGCAGACCAAAGTGAATTGATAGCTGAAATTTCAATAGGAGCCGGCATCCACCCTAAGAGGGAAACGATGAAAGGTAGAGCTGCCATTTGCCAAGGTGTCTTTTCGACAAAATCAGAGCTGTATTCTGGATGCTTGATCGCCGCGATGATAACTGCAAGAACAGTTGCAATGGTCAAAGCTGACATGATCCATTTTGCCATGCCGTCTAAGAGTTTGTAGCCTCCAAAGAGTAACATAGCCCAAATGATTGCAACGAGAATGAGGGACCACTGAGTGATGCTAAGACCGATCATTGGGAAGGCGCTGGCGATGATAGCTGAGCACAGAATGGCGACACCAGCTGTGTTGACCATAGCCGAAAAGATATTGAGGATAAAGAAAATCCAGAGATAGAGTTTCCCTTTTTCGGCATAACCTTCAACCAAAGTCTTTCCAGTATCAGCTGTGTATTCAGCACCAAAACGGAAAAATGGATATTTAAAGACATTGGCTAAGATGACCAAGAGAAGTAGAGACCAACCGTAAGAACCACCAGCTTGAGTGGAAGATACAATGTGGGAACCGCCAACAGCGGCAGAAGCCATTAGGATTCCAGGTCCCATTGCTTTTAGTTTACTTGTCCAGGTTGATTGATTTAACGAAATAGCTTGCGACATGATAAATACTCCTTTTTGAATTTTCAGAATAATCTGGATATGTAATCTATATTCTACAAAAAATTTTGGGAAAATGCAAGAATATTTTGAAAAAAGATAGAAAATTACAGAAAATTCACAAAGAAGATCTGAAAATAACTGCTATGATAGTAAGGTGCAGCAGGATAAAGAAAAACCGAGAAGTTTCTTTCTCGGATTTGCTTATTATGAGGTTCTTACTTTCTATGCTCCAAGAGTTGATTGATATGGTCCACTTTTTTTGATGCTCTTTTATAGGAAATAGCCCAAATGATGAGGTAAACAATCGCAAACTCGATAATGAGCTGGAGATAGAAGAACCAGTGGAAAGGGAACCAACCTGCTAGAGTTGCTAGTGGGACAAAGCCAGCCAGCATAAGGAAGAAATGAGTCAGAGTGGCACGAAGCATGCTCCAGTCACGGCTGAATAATCGCTTGCCAAAGTTGAAGAGAATACCAATGGCTGCCCAGATCAGTGTGCAGTAGAGCAAGACCAAGGCACCGTGAACCTGATGTTGAGTCATCATTTGTCCGATAAGAGAGTCGGGACTTAACGGGGCGTAGGTACTTGGTGCATAAATGAGTGAAAAGATGATAGAGAGGATGAGGCCGATAAGAACACCGGTGGCTGCGTCGTGGAAGATTTGTTTTTTCATAGTTCTAATTTCTCCTTGATGGTTTTTAGGTAACGGCGTGAAGAGTAGGTGAAGCTTTCGTTTTTCAAGAAAATTTCTACTAGGCCGTTGGGGGTGAGCTTGAGATGAGAGATGGAATCGATATTGATGATTTCTGATTGGGAAATTTGGATAAAATTGGTTGGCAAGAGTTCAAGGACCTGATAGAGTCGTAAGTCAATGGTGTAGGTCTGACTTGCTGTTTCTGCTAGAACCTTCCGATTCTCGATATAGAAGCGTTGTATCTTACCAATCTCAACGAGATAGACCTGATTATCGATTTTCCCTTTGATTGTTTCTTTTCGGTCAAGATTTTCTGCGAACTCGATGACTTTTTGGACTTTTTCGGTCTCTTGAGGTGCTTGAACAATCAGCTTTTCCTCTTCGTAAGTCTCACTAATCTGTAGTTCTACTTTCATAAATTTTTCTCCTTTTTAGTTATACAAGGTTGTGATCACTTCCTGTATATCTTTATTAAACACTATTTTCCAGACCCTTGCAAGGGACTTTGTCTATGTGGCGGGATTTGGCTTCTATGTGGTGGAGCTTTTCTGTCCTATCTGAAATATGGTATAATAGCACTAATCAATTTCTAGGAAAATAGATACAGAAAGGGGCTGAAAAATGTCTCATATTATTGAATTACCAGAGGTACTGGCAAACCAGATTGCAGCTGGAGAGGTTATCGAACGTCCTGCCAGTGTGGTCAAAGAGTTGGTAGAAAATGCCATTGACGCTGGCTCTAGCCAGATTATCATTGAGATTGAGGAAGCTGGTCTCAAAAAAATCCAAATAACAGATAATGGTCATGGAATTGCCCACGATGAGGTAGAGCTGGCTCTGCGTCGCCATGCGACCAGTAAGATAAAAAATCAAGCAGATCTCTTTCGGATTCGGACGCTTGGTTTTCGAGGTGAAGCCTTGCCTTCTATTGCGTCTGTTAGTGTCTTGACTTTGTTGACGGCGGTGGATGGTGCTAGTCATGGAACCAAGTTAGTCGCGCGTGGGGGAGAAGTTGAAGAAGTCATCCCAGCGACTAGTCCTGTGGGAACCAAGGTTTGTGTAGAGGATCTCTTTTTCAACACGCCTGCCCGCCTCAAGTATATGAAGAGCCAGCAAGCAGAGTTGTCTCATATCATTGATATTGTCAACCGTCTGGGCTTAGCCCATCCTGAAATTTCTTTTAGCTTGATTAGTGATGGCAAGGAAATGACGCGGACAGCTGGTACTGGTCAACTGCGACAAGCAATCGCAGGGATTTACGGTTTGGCGAGTGCTAAGAAGATGATTGAAATTGAGAATTCTGACCTTGATTTCGAAATTTCTGGCTTTGTATCCTTGCCTGAGTTAACTAGAGCCAATCGCAATTATATCAGCCTCTTCATCAATGGCCGTTATATCAAGAACTTTTTACTCAATCGTGCTATTCTTGACGGTTATGGCAGTAAGCTCATGGTGGGGCGTTTTCCACTGGCTGTCATTCATATCCATATTGACCCCTATCTAGCGGATGTCAATGTGCATCCGACCAAGCAAGAGGTGCGGATTTCCAAGGAAAAAGAACTGATGGCGCTGGTCTCAGAAGCTATTGCAAATAGTCTCAAGGAGCAAACTTTGATACCTGACGCCTTGGAAAATCTTGCTAAATCGACCGTGCGCAATCGTCAAAAGGTGGAGCAGACCATTCTCCCACTCAAAGAAAATACGCTCTACTATGAGAAAACTGAGTCGACAAGACCTAGTCAAGCTGAGGTGGCTGATTATCAGGTAGAATTAACTGAGGAAGGGCAAGACTTGACCTTGTTTGCCAAGGAAACCTTGGACCAGCTGACCAAGCCAGCAAAACTGCATTTTGCAGAGAGAAAACCTGCTAATTACGACCAGCTAGATCATCCAGAGTTAGACCTTGCGAGTCTTGATAAGGCTTATGACAAGCTGGAGCGAGAAGAATCATCCAGCTTCCCAGAGTTGGAATTTTTCGGGCAAATGCACGGGACTTATCTTTTTGCCCAAGGGCGAGATGGACTCTATATCATAGACCAACATGCGGCTCAGGAACGGGTTAAGTACGAGGAGTACCGTGAAAGCATTGGCGATGTTGACCAGAGCCAGCAGCAACTCCTAGTGCCCTATATCTTTGAATTTCCTGCGGATGATGCCCTGCGTCTCAAGGAAAGAATGGCACTTTTGGAGGAAGTGGGCGTCTTTCTAGCAGAGTACGGAGAAAATCAATTTATCTTACGCGAACATCCTATTTGGATGGCAGAAGAAGAGATTGAATCAGGCATCTATGAGATGTGCGACATGCTCCTTTTGACCAAGGAAGTTTCTATCAAGAAATACCGAGCAGAGCTAGCTATCATGATGTCCTGCAAGAGATCTATCAAGGCCAATCATCGTATCGATGACCATTCGGCTAGACAGCTCCTCTATCAGCTTTCTCAATGTGACAATCCCTATAACTGTCCCCACGGACGTCCTGTTTTGGTGCATTTTACCAAGTCAGATATGGAAAAGATGTTCCGACGTATTCAGGAAAATCATACCAGTCTCCGTGAGTTGGGGAAATATTAAACGAATACTCTTTGAAAATCTCTTCAAACCAGGTCAGTTCTATCTGCAATATCAAAGCTGTGCTTTGAGAAACCTGTGGCTAGCTTTCTAGTTTGCTTTTGATTTTCATTGAGCATAAAAGGAAAACTATGTACGAATATTTAAAAGGAATCATTACCAAAATCACTGCTAAATACATTGTTCTTGAAGTCAACGGTATCGGTTATATCCTGCATGTGGCCAATCCTTATGCCTATTCAGGGCAGGTCAACCAAGAAGCTCAAATTTATGTGCATCAGGTTGTGCGTGAGGATGCCCATCTGCTTTATGGCTTTCGCTCAGAAGACGAAAAGAAGCTCTTTCTAAGTTTGATTTCGGTCTCTGGGATTGGACCTGTATCAGCTCTTGCTATTATCGCTGCTGATGACAATGCTGGCTTAGTTCAAGCCATTGAAACCAAGAACATCACCTACTTGACCAAGTTCCCTAAAATTGGTAAGAAAACAGCCCAGCAGATGGTGTTGGACTTGGAAGGTAAGGTAGTAGTTGCAGGAGATGATCTTCCTGTCAAGGTGGCAGTGAAAGCTAGCGCTGAAAACCAAGAATTGGAAGAAGCCATGGAAGCCATGCTGGCACTGGGATACAAGGCGACCGAACTCAAGAAAATCAAGAAATTCTTTGAAGGAACGACAGATACAGCTGAGAACTATATCAAGTCGGCCCTTAAAATGTTGGTTAAATAGGAGCAGAGCATGACAAAACGTTGTTCGTGGGTCAAGATGACCAATCCGCTCTACATCGCCTATCATGATGAGGAGTGGGGTCAGCCCCTCCATGATGACCAAGCATTGTTTGAGTTGTTGTGTATGGAAACTTATCAGGCAGGCCTGTCTTGGGAAACGGTGCTCAACAAACGCCAAGCTTTCCGAGAAGCCTTTCATGGCTATCAAATTCAAGCTGTCGCGGAAATGACAGATGGGGAGTTGGAAACCTTGTTAGAGAATCCAGCCATCATCCGAAATCGAGCGAAAATTTTTGCTACACGCGCTAACGCCCAAGCCTTTCTACGACTACAGGCAGAATATGCCTCTTTTGATGCCTATCTTTGGTCTTTTGTTGAGGGGAAAACTGTCGTTAACGATATTCCTGATTATCGCCAAGCCCCAGCTAAAACACCTTTGTCTGAGAAATTAGCTAAAGATTTCAAAAAACGAGGCTTCAAGTTCACAGGCCCAGTCGCCGTCTTGTCTTTTTTACAAGCAGCAGGCCTGGTTGATGACCATGAGAACGATTGTGAGTGGAAAAGCGGTCATTAGTGTGTACAGGTAACTAGCATATCTGAGAATAGAATATAGAAAAAAGCTGAGAAAGG
>NZ_AEDV01000097.1 GCF_000148545.1 Streptococcus mitis SK597
GGGCTGCTCAAAGCACTGCTTTGAGGTTGTAGATAGAACTGACGAAGTCAGTAACCTATATACGGCAAGGCGACGCTGACGTAGTTTGAAGAGATTTTTGAAGAGTATTAACTTCATAAGTCGTCCTCTTATACCCTCTACCAAAATAGCGATTTTTATTGTCTCCAAGTAAATAATCTACTGTTAGCATATCCTTCTCCAATCTTTTAAACTGACTCTATCTTAAACAAAAAAAGACAAGAAAGAATCCGTAATTTACGAAAACCTTCTTGCCTTTTTAGGATAAATTATAAAGATACTAGATTTAATCGAATAGCCTCACGTACAGCTCCAACTCTACTCGTCACTCCCAACTTTGAACAAATATTGGAAACATGGGTATCCACCGTTCTCCTGCTGACAAATAAACTATTTGCTATCTTTTCATTAGAATATTCTTTTACAATAAGTTCCAATACACTTAACTCCGTATCTGTCAATAGATTATTTTCTTGCTTTTCTATCAAACCATCTGGGATAACGTGATTTCCCTTATAAACAGCATAAATTGCACTTTTAACATCCAAATAAGAACTTTCTTTGGGTAAAAAAGCTTGAATCCCAAAATCCATCGCTCTCTTATGTAACAAAGTATCATAAAATCCTGATAAAAGAACTATCTTGGGAACTGTATTCAGAAATCTATTTATTTGACTAATAACATCAAATGCCGTTACTCCTTTCAACATAAAATCCATAACTAGCACATCTACCTTTTCATTCTTAAGACAGAGAAGTAAATCTGCTACTTCTGTATAGGAACCAACAATTTTAAAATCATCTTCCTTTAAAAAATAGTTCTCCAATCCTTGTAATACTAAACTGTGATCATCAATCAAAACTAAACGAATCATTTTTCTTCCCTTCTATAGGTATTCGTATCTTCACACTTGTAGGTTCTATATTTATCTGAACAGTTCCCCCCAATAAATGAACCTTCTTTACAATTCTATTTAAACCAAAATGATGTTCATTAGACTGATAGTTTCCCTTAAAAATACCATCATCTATAACTTCAATTGATAAAATCTTTTCTTTTGTAGATAAATCTACAGTAATTTCTCTAGCATTCCCATGAAGAATACTATTATTTACTAGTTCTTTAACTGTCCTTAATACAAACGTGCCCACTTTATCATTAACTTTTTCTTCATCTATTGAAAAAGTTGTCATAATCGAAACAGTTTCCATCTTCATGAATTGGTTTAATATGCTAGTAATAGATTCTTTCAGCCCTAATTCATGCACCATTAAAGGATAGATATTGGAACATAAATCTCTTAATTCAAAGACAATATCATCCAACATCTCTAATAAAGCTACCCTATTAATTTGTTCACTAATTTCTAACTGCTTTTTATAATAAATAACCTTCTGAATTGTAGTATCATGTATAAACGTTGCAATTTCTTCCCGCTCCAATTCAGTAGCTACAAAAGTATGAAAACTACTAAAGATTCCCTCCATTTTATGGCTAATCAACATCATTTTCCTTATTTCAGGTAACAAAGTCAGCGAAAAGAGAAAAGTGTAAAGAACGAAAAAAATTGGAGAAAATTCTCTTAATAACAGACTAAAAAGAATAATTAGACTAGTAAAAAAAACGGCAAATATCAAGTTATATATGAACGGGTTCCACTTCCAAGCAACATATACCATTCGCTCTAGTATCAAGTTATTTACAATAGAGAACAAAATAAGCAACAATAGAGGAATACTATAAATAAACGAAACTTCCTTACCAATCGGAAAAATATATCCAAAAAATAGAGGAAATAAGGCAAGAACTGCTAAAAATAAGGTATGAATTGGCAACATTTCTCTTATCTGAGAGTAATTTATAAGCATCTTTAACAGTAGGATAACTAAAAAGAAAAATACTAAATAAAATACCCCCCTAGAAAAAAAGATGGTCAAAAAATCAATGGGCTGTATAAGATTATAAACAAACAAAAGTTGAGTGATGAGTGAATAGCCCAGTATAATACGAGAAAAGTTAGAAATGGTTGAACCTTTTATCTTCAGGACTAACACTCTAATGAAAATATCCATGAATAATGGAAATAAAGTCAAGTATGAAATTAATAGACTACGACCAAATACATCTCCTATACTTGATGGAATAATTGATAATAACATCAGACTAGTATAAATAATAAAATAAAAATATCGTTTTCCAGTTTTTCCTCTACTTCTACCTTTTATGTATAAGCGAAATAACAGTAGAATCAGAAAAGCAATGATTGATAAAACAAGAAAGATAATTTGGCTTGATCTCCCAGATTCTATTATTAAAGTCTTTGAAATTCCTTTATCTAACACTGTCACAGAATGAAGCGGTTCAACAATTAAAAATCGAGATAATAAGAAATTACTATCTGGATTCTGACCGTCTATTTGTATAATAGATGACCCTATTATCCCTTGATGATTCGCAAAGCTTCCCAGATTATGGACTTGTCTAACTATCCACTCATTATCATGTTTATCTACGGTGATTCCACTGTACGTTCGGTTAAATATTGAAAATGAAAAATAAAAAAAGAAAATAAATAACAAAACAAAATAAAATCGAAACATTTTTGACTTCATTGTTTGCAACACTCCACATTTCACTTGATATTGATGTTTATTCTACCATTTTTTCATTCAATAAGACAGGTTTTATAGTTAAATTTATTCTTTTTTCTTTCGAAATATAACTGATACAATCTTCTTGTAGGTAAAATCCTACCTGATTTGACTTTTGAAGATAAGATGAAAATCGCCTACGAACACTTGAAACGCTTGATTAACCTCAAAGGGGAAAACGTCGCAGTTCGTGAATTCTGTGGACTCGCTCCTCACTACCTCCGTGGAACATCTGGCGCTGCCAAACTCCGTGGAGCCATTTCACAAGCCAACACCCTAGCAGAGATTGAAGCCCTCTTGCAACTGGATAAGGCTTAATAGTTTAAAACCCATAACTCTCTTAAAGTTTACGGGTTTTTGACTGTAAAAATTCAAATACTGAGAGCTATTATTGACTCAAAGCAACGCTGGAAACCTTACCATCCGCTCCTGTTGTAATTTGGATGACTTTCCCTCCACCGATTTTGGCATTATACTTACCATCATCAAGAGTATAAGAATAGCCCTTGATAGAGTAATTTTCTTTCTTTCCATCTGCAGATTCTACTGTAAATTGACCACCTGATGAAACTGTGATGGTTTCGCCATTGGCTCCCTTCCAGTTGCCCGCTGCAGCTGAGAAATCACCATCTACCATGGTTAAAACACCCTTGTAGCGTTTATTTTGCTCTGCTTGCTTGTCTTGAAGTTTGCGGTCAGTTGTAGGATCATAGCTTGATCGGTTAGACTGGGCTTGAGGAGCCTGTTGAGTTGAAGGAGCCTGAGCAGGAGTTTGTTGACTAGCTGCCTGTTGATTAGACACTTCTTGACCTTGTCTTTGCTCTGGTGCAGGTGCCGCTTGTGATGGCGTTGCAGTTGCTGAAGATTGATCAGTAGATGCCTTGGCCTTTTCAGATGAAGCTGAACTTGAGGACTTCTGAGTCTTGCTTTCTTTGCTAGCAGAAGCTGCTTTGGAGCTTGATGATTGGCTTGTTTTAGCAGAACTGCTTGCCTGAGTTGTTTCCTTTTTATTCCCACAAGCTCCCAATAGCAAGGTAGAAGCCAATACAGTTGCTGCCATTAATTTGATATAGGTTTTCTTTTTCATTTCTCTACTCCTTTGTAATGTTTTCGAAATATTAAGAAATATTTTTGTAATATAATTGTAACATTAAGATTTGAATATGTCAACGATTTATTTAAATAAACTATTTTAAAAATCTCACATAATTTAAACACCTTTACTCCTCCTACTCTTCTATTCGTAATAAAACAGAAAAACAGGAGATTTTCCTGTTAAAAATTTAAATTTGTTTTTATGTAATCGTTTGCATTGTTTTAGAAAAAGGGATATAATACCATCGAAATAGATATAGGAGGTGCACTCTTATGCTAAATAAGTATTATAAGTATCTTCCTTGGTTGATTTTGGGAGCTATTGGCTCTTATCAATCAGCCACTTACTATTCGCGAACTGCATTTGATGTCTTCTATCTGACGACAGTCTTTATGATTTTCTATATAGCTTTGTTATTCCTACACGAAAAATATCTCAAATATCGATACAAAGACTTTTTTACTCACATGTTGAGCAATTCTAAGAAAGATAGGCATCCCTAAAAACACTCGCAACACAAAACCATCTCATGATGGTACATAAAGAGGTCGGGAACTTTGTCCCGACCTCGTTTTTATACAATATCAAATTTTAACTGGCCTGCTTTAACACCAATCTTAAGTGTGCTGCCTGCCTCTAATTCTCCCTTGAGAAGAAGCTCTGCCAACTTGTCCTCCACTTCTGTTTGTAGGGTTCTACGAAGTGGACGAGCTCCCATCTCTGGGTCATATCCTTGATTTGCCAACAATTTCAGTGCTGAAGCTTGTAATTTCAAGTCAATACCTTTTTCAGCCAAACTTGCCACTAAAGGTTTGACCATAATCTTCACCACTTCCTGCATATGGTCACTAGATAGGCTATGAAAGACTACCTTTTCATCAATACGGTTGATAAACTCAGGTCTATAAGCCTTTTTCAACTCTTCAAACATGCGTTTTTCCATATTTTCCTGGTCAAAACGAATATCCTTGGCTCCAAAACCAACGGTCTTGTCATCACGAAGGGCTGTCGCACCAAGGTTTGACGTCATGATGATAATGGTATTTGAAAAGTCGACCTTGCGGCCCTTACTATCGGTCAAGACACCGTCATCCAAGACCTGCAAGAGAACATTAAAGATATCTGGATGAGCCTTCTCTACCTCGTCAAAGAGGAGAACGGAATAGGGTTTATTGCGAACCTTCTCTGTCAACTCCCCACCTTCTTCATAGCCCACATAACCCGGAGGAGCTCCGTTGAGACGACTGGCTGCAAATTTCTCCATATACTCACTCATATCAAAGCGGATAAGGGCTGATTCGTCGTCAAAAAGAACTTCCGCCAAAGCCTTGGCTAATTCAGTCTTCCCGACACCTGTAGGTCCTAGGAACATAAAGGAGCCAATCGGACGCTTGTGACTGCGAATTCCTGACTGATTACGGCGAATGGCACGGCTAATGCTTGAAACAGCTTGATCTTGCCCGATAACACGTTTGTGCAATTCAGCTTCCAAGTTTAAGTATTTCTTGGCATCCGTTTGGGTCAGTTTTTGGACTGGGATACCTGACAAGCGACTCAAGGTAGTCAAAATATCAGACTCTGTTACCAAGTCTTTATAGACAGGCACTTCCTCTTCTTTAGCAATTAGTTGAGCAGCTTGTTTCCACTTACCATCCATCAAGGCCTTGTCAGCTGGAGTCAAATCTGAATCGTCTGCTTTTATATTTTTAGTTTTATTTTGCACTGTTGCTGCTGCTTCATCCAAGAGATCGATAGCAGAGTCTGGCAAGTGACGACTAGTCAAGTAACGATGAGCCATCTTGACGGCTGTTTCAACCGCTTCATCTGTGATTTGCACCCGGTGATGTTTCTCATAAGTCGCCTTCAAACCTTGCAAAATGGTCATGCTGTCTGCCACACTTGGCTCTTCAATCGTCACTTTGGCGAAACGACGAGAAAGGGCTGCGTCTTTTTCGATGTGTTTTTGGTACTCTTCCTGAGTGGTGGCACCAACCGTTCTCAAAGTTCCACGGGCCAAGGCTGGCTTCAAGATATTAGCCGCATCCAGAGTTGAATCAATCCCACTACCAGAACCCATGATAGTGTGAAGTTCATCAATAAAGAGGATAACTTGGCCATCTTCTTCAACATCCTTGATGATATTGTTCATACGTTCTTCAAAGTCACCACGGAAGCGTGTCCCTGCAACGACATTCATCAAATCAAGCTCTAACACGCGCATCTTAGCCATTTCCGCAGGCACATCACCACTAGCAATACGCTGGGCAAGACCAAGCGCCAGAGCTGTTTTCCCGACACCAGCATCCCCAACCAAGACAGGATTGTTCTTAGTCTTCCGGCTCAAGATTTGAATCATACGCGAGATTTCCTTGTCCCGACCAATAACTGGCTCTAACTTGCCAGAACGCGCTTGCTCTGTCAAATCATGCGTATAGTCCTCGAGACCACCACTAGGAGTCTGCGGCATGCCCATCATATTGGCCATGGAATTTTGCTTGTCAGCTACTGTACGATGACGTTGGCGTAAAGCCTTGAGGTCTTCACGAGTCCAGCCTGCCCGTTCTTCTAAATTTCGACGTAGGGCAGCAATCTTAACCTGATCTTTCTTGTCTTCATAAGAAAAACCAGCCCTCTCCAAAATACGAGTCGCCAAGGCATTGCCATCATGCAAAATCGCATAAAAGACATGCTCCGTTCCCAGCACCTTAGCATGAACCACTGACGCTACATACTCTGCTTCATCAAAAAGGACCTGCAAACGATGGGAGAACGGCAATTCCGTAAAGGTTTCATCCTGACTATAGTCCGTTTCAGTCAGTTCCAAAGCGACCTCTTCTAAACGGTCCATCTCATATGGATAATCATTTAAAGTGGCCCCTGCCACACTATAACTGTGATTGGACATGGCAATCAACAAGTGCCAAGACTCTAGATAACGAGCTCTAAAATGGCCAGCAACCATGTAGGCACTTTCGATACATTCATTCAATGCTTTTGAATAGTTCATCTTACTTCCCTTTTCTATCTACCTCTTGTATGACCTGTCGTAGCATATTAGCTCGAAGGACTGGAGCTTCTTCTCCTAGAACGCGATCCAAAGCTACTGCTACCAGCAAATTCATCTCCTGCTTGGTCATCAATTCCTGCTCAACCAAAAGCTGGAGAATATCCTCATAAATTTCTTGACTGACCCGCTCACCAATCGAATAAAGCAGCTCTCGGAGCATTTCATGATGACTAGAAAACTCAATTCGTCCTATACGAATGTAGCCTCCACCACCACGCTTACTTTCAACCAAGTAGCCTCTACTTTCCGTAAAGCGTGTCTTGATCACATAGTTAATCTGACTAGGGACAACCTGAAAGGTATCTGCCAACTGACTACGTTGCAACTCCACAATTCCAGATTGATCTAAAATCGCCTTGATGTAGGCCTCAATATGATCCGATGTATTTTTAAATCTCATTACAAACCCACCTCTCTCTTTAAACCTTGACTATCTTTGACTATTATACCGAAATTTTCTCATTTTTAAAAGAAAAAGGGCGCTGGTAAAGGATAATCTTCACCAACTCCCTATTTTTCTACTTATCTAAGCCTAATTCTGCCAAGATTTGACGTTTGTAGGCAATCTTTTGAACTTCCTTGTCCTCACCTTCAGACCAATCTAGTTTAATCTCTGAAACAATCTGCCCAGGGCGATTTTTCAAGATATAGATGCGATTGCTGAGACTGAGAGCCTCCTCGATACTGTGAGTAATAATCAAGGTTGTTAGCTGCAACTGCTTGTGAATCTCAAGGTACCAAGCGTGGAGTTCCATCTTGGTCATCTCATCCAAGGCGCTAAAGGCCTCATCTAAGAGAAAGAGCTTGTGCCCGAAAAGGTAGGTTCGAAGCAAGGCTACACGCTGGCGCATCCCGCCACTAAGTTCATGAGGATACTTGTCTCGTACAGCTGTCAACTGGAAGGTCGCAAGAATTTCATCTGCGCGAGCAATAGCTTCTGCCTTATCCACCTTTTGAATCAAGAGGGGCAGAATGATATTACCAAGCACCGTCTTGTGCTCCAAGAGCAAGTCCTTTTGCAACATATAACTCACGCGCCCCTTGGGATTCTCCTCACCGTCCAGAACAATTCGCCCTGACTGGACTTCTAAAATCCCAGCAATTAAGTTAAAGAGGGTGGTCTTTCCTACACCACTTGGGCCCAGAATAGAAACCACTTCACCTGAAGTGACTTTCAGATTGATATCCTCTAAAATCCTCTCCTGACCATAGGCATAACTGACGTGTTCTAGTCTTATTTCTGTCATTATTTTACAAATTCGTTGGTGAATCCTTTGTCTGTCAAGTCTTCTTTAAGGATACCATTTTCTTTATCCCATTTGTAGAAGGCATTCCAGCGAGCTGCATCAAATTGCCCCCATTTTTCCTTGTCGCTTGCGTATTCTTTTGACAAGTATTTTTGAGATTCGATGACAAAGTCACGTTTTTCCTGAAGTTCAGGTGCATTCTTGATGAGGATATCAGCTGCTTCTTCTGGATGCTCCATAGCATATTGGTAGCCTTTTTTGATAGCTTGGATAACTTTGCGAGCTTCTTCTTTGTTGTCTTTAAGGTAGTCGTTGTTGGCGATGATAACCGGTGAGTAGTAATCAAATTCCTTGACGTAGTCTTTCAAATACATGAAGTTAGCCTCTACGCCTTGAGATTTGGCAAGGATACCATCCCAACCGTAGTAAATCCAAGCAGTGTCAAAGACTCCGTTGGCAATCGGTGTGATCGAGTTTGAATCGTTATTTGGTACTTTTTCGACCTTCTCAAAGTCTCCACCTTGAGATTCTACCAAGGTTTTCAACATAGCAAGTTCAGTTGGGTCATTCCAAGTTCCGTATTTCTTACCAACCAAGTCCTTTGGACTGCTTACATTGTCAGATTTACGAGAGATGATTCCTGATGTATTGTGCTCTACGATAGCTGCAACGGCAGTGATTCCTGCTCCTTTTTCCAATTTTTTAGCCATATAGTCTTGGAAATAGACTGCAAATGGTGCCTTACCATTGATAACCAAGTCAGAAGAACTTTCTTCTGGTGGTAATTTCAAGTCAACATCCACTCCAGCTTCTTTGAAATAGCCTTTTTCCTTGGCAACATAAAGCCCTGTGTGGTTGGTATTTGGTGTCCAGTCTAGGATAAAGTCGATTTTCTTAAGTTCTGCTTCCTTATTATCCTTAGAAGCAGTTCCTTGGCCACAGGCCACAAGCACAACAGCTACAAGAGCTGTTAAAACAGTTAAAAACACTTTCCATGTTTTCTTCATTTCAATTTCCTCTTTTCTTTTTCAGAAACATTCTTATTCTACGAACGTTTCCATTTAATAACATATTTTTCACTAATATCGACCAACTTCATACCCAGAAGACTGATAATCGATACCAGAATAATAATAGCAAACATGGTATCATACTGAAACAGTTTCTTGGACTGAATCATGTAAACACCTAGTCCTTCAAAGCCTCCCAACCACTCAGATACCACTGTTGTGATAAAGGCGTAGGAGACACTGACCCTCAGACCTGCATAAAAGTAAGGCAGACTGACTGGAATTTTAAAATGCCACAGGATTTGCCAAGGCTTGGCCCGCATCAGACTAAACAAGGTCAGCATATCCTTGTCACAATGCCTAAAACCGTCCAAAATGCTGACGATGATGGGGAAGGTTGTCGTCAAGATAATCAAGACAATCTTGGGCAAAATCCCATAACCGAGCCACAATACCAGGATAGGAGCTATCGCAATAGTCGGGATAGTCTGAACAACCACCATCATAGGGTAAATCAAGTCATTGAGCCAAGTCAAACTATCCATAAGTACAGCCATGAGACAGGCAATCAAGACTCCCAAAATTAGACCTAGCAAAGCCACTCTCAAGGTCGCCCAACTATGGTGCCAGAGAAATTCTCTATCACGAACAAAGGCCTGGAGGATTTCAAGAGGTGTCGGCAGGATAAACTTGGGGAGAAGTTTAAGAAAACCTGCTAACTGCCAGATTGACAAGACTCCCAGAAAACCCAATAGACTAATGTGTCGTCTCAGTATACTTTTCAAGCTTCTCATCAATACTTAAAATCTCTCCTACATTTATTTTGACATTAGCAAAGACATTGTCTGCCTCCTGTCCTGCTACTTCCAACGCTTCTTTGAGAATGCGCATAAGTTCATCAAACTCCCCTTCCAAGACCGTTTCAAATGGTGTCACCACCATAGTCACTTCTTGAACTTGCAGATAATCAATGACCTGATCGATAACAGCTATTCGATCAATCCCCTGTGCTAGGGGTAAAACTTGCAAGGCAATGCTTGCTTTCATAAAAACCTCCTCTTCTCGTTTTCCTTTGGTAAAAAGAAAAACCTTTACCATATATGGAAAAGGTGCAGAATTAGACTAAGTATCGTTCCCTACGCTGGCATTACCCAGATCAGGTGCGGTCGAAGTTTAACACTTCCTCTCAGACTGTACACAGACTCCCATATATTATATGGACATATGATAGCGCAAAACAAAAAAAATGTCAAGGAAACTGCTTACAGAAAAGAGCAGGAAAAACTTCCTACTCCAATTTTCTATACTCGTTCTCCATCACTATTTACTCTGTAGCCATCCACCGTCGTATTAACAGCTAAGGCACCTGAAGAGTAAGAATAATACCACTTACCAGAAACTTGATACCAGCCTGTTTTCATTGCCCCTGAACTATCCAAATAATACCACAAACCATTTTCCTTTAACCAGCCTGTCTGCATTTCACCAGATGATTTCAAATAATACCAACTAGAACCATCCTTCAACCAGCCTGTTGATTTAGAGCCATTTGATTTGAAATGATACCAACTACCATTTATTTTCTTCCAACCGACAGTTGAACTGTTATTGGATCCATAGTTAGAGCTATTTCCTGATTGATTCTGATAATTCTGTGAAGAGGTTACTACCTCTAGCTGGATATAACGACGACTTCCGTTATAAGCCGTATAACTCAACCACTTGTAGCCGTCTTTTTCGAGAATTTGATCATAATGAACATTCTCCCCAGGATAATAGTAATCAATTGCAGTTGCGCTAGCTAGAGGCTGATTTTTGATAGCAGCCTTAGTCTTAAAATAATGTGTTCCTCCTGTTGAAACTGAGAATTGACTATTCCCAACACTGCCACCAGCTAAATCTTTAAAATGAATAAAACCAGTCATAGTATTCGCCTTCACGACGCGCTTATTGTAAGATTCCCTTATTCCATAATTGTATTCTTCAATCTCAATCTCATCTCCTATTACATTTGACACCCAAGCAACATGCCCATAAGTTCCTGCAGTAGACCAAGCAATGGATCCAATCGTCGGTGTATTATCTACACGATAGCCTTCACGACGAGCACGATAGCCCCATTCATTCGCATTTCCATAAGCCCTTGGAATCTCAAAACCATTGACATTACTCAAACGAAAGGCTGCAAAAGAAGTACACTGACGAGAATACATGCGCCACTGATCAATCTCCTGGCTCCCATTTTTATAATAAACAGGATAATCATCCCCTCGCGCAATCGATCCATTCCCTCCAGAATAGGCATAGACACTATCACCCGCTGCTAGCATCAATCCTACTACTAAAAAAGGAACAACCTTTTTAACTGATATCTTCAAACAATAACTTGTCCCTCTTGCTATAAACGGTAAAATTTTCATTCTTCCTCCTTGAAAAATAATATAAATTGAAGATTACCTTCACCTAAATTATTCGGAGAAAAAAGAAAAAGTGAGAAAATTTCTCACTTTAGTCAAGATAATGAATCAAATTCTTTTCTGTAAGGATATCTGAGTAAGTAAAGGATTCAACGTAAACATTAGCTTGTTTATCTCCTTCAACGTTCCCAAATTCAACGATAAATAGGGATGGATAAACCTCAATTAGCTTGCCCAATCTATTTTTTTGGCGCTTACGACCATTCTCCAAAGTCATTTCTACGACTTGTCCCTCATGTGCCTTGATTTCTTCTTTGATTTTTTTCATCTTGGCTACATCTGTAAATGCATCTGACATCTTATGCCTCCCTCTTTGAGATACTTGAAAATTTATTGTATTCTTTTTGGAAAATTAATTCCACCGTTCCACGAGCTCCACTACGGTTTTTCTCAATGATAACTTCTACCTTATTATTCGGTATACCTTCCTCTTCTTCACCACCACGCTCATAGTAATCGTCACGATAAAGAAAGGCTACGATATCAGCGTCCTGCTCAATAGACCCAGATTCACGAATATCAGACAAGACCGGTCTCTTATCCTGACGTTGTTCTACACCACGAGAAAGCTGACTTAGAGCAATTACTGGAACTTTCAGTTCTTTTGCTAGGATTTTCAACTGACGTGAAATTTCTGAAACCTCTTGTTGACGATTTTCTCGACCAGTTCCCGTGATAAGCTGCAAATAGTCTATCAAAATCAAACCAAGATTTCCAGTTTCTTGAGCCAATTTACGAGAACGAGAACGAATCTCTGTAATCCGAATACCTGGCGTATCATCGATATAGATACTTGCATTCGCTAGATTCCCTTGAGCAATGGTATACTTTTGCCATTCCTCATCGGTCAATTGCCCCGTACGGATAGAATGCGATTCCACCAAACCTTCTGCCGCCAACATACGATCCACTAGACTTTCCGCACCCATTTCCAGTGAAAAAATAGCAACAGTTTTGTCCAACTTAGTCCCAATGTTCTGAGCGATATTCAAGGCAAAAGCTGTCTTACCAACCGCCGGACGAGCTGCTAAGATAATCAACTCCTCCTCATGAAGACCAGTCGTCATATGATCCAAATCACGATAGCCTGTCGCAATCCCTGTAATATCGGTCGTTTGTTGCGATCGAGCTTCCAGATTTCCAAAGTTGACATTCAACACATCTCGAATATTCTTAAATCCACTTCGATTAGCATTTTCGCTGACATCAATCAGCCCTTTTTCTGCCTGAGCAATGATTTCATCAGCTGGTTGCGAAGCCTCGTAAGCTTGATTGACAGACTCTGTCAACTTGGCGATTAATCGCCGTAACATAGCCTTTTCTGCAACAATTTTAGCATAATACTCCGCATTAGCAGAAGTTGGCACAGAATTGACAATCTCAACCAGATAAGACAGGCCACCAATATTCTGTAAATCACCTTGATTATCAAGGATAGTACGAACCGTTGTTGCATCTATGGCATCACCACGATCGGATAAATCAACCATGGCTTGGAAAATCAAACGATGGGCATACTTAAAAAAGTCCCGAGACTCAATGTATTCTCGCACAAAAACAAGTTTACTCTCATCAATAAAGATAGCTCCCAAAACGGATTGCTCAGCTAAGATATCTTGAGGTTGTACTCGTAACTCTTCTACTTCTGCCATCAGACTTCCCTTCCTTTTACAATCTTGTCAAGAAGGTGTAAACTTATCCTTCTTTCACACGAAGATTGATTACACTTGTAATATCTTGATAGATTTTCACTGGCACATCAATCAAACCAACCGCTCGAATCGGAGCTTGTACTTGAATATGACGTTTATCAATCTTAATTCCAAATTGCTTTTGCAATTCTTCTGCAATCTTCTTATTGGTAATAGAACCAAAGGTACGACCATCTGGACCAACTTTTTCAACAAATTCTACAATAGTTTCTTCTGCTTCAAGTTGGGCTTTAATTGCTTTTGCTTCTGCAATCATCTCAGCGTGAGCTTTTTCTTCAGATTTTTGTTTACCACGAAGCTCACCTACCGCTTGAGCAGTCGCTTCTTTTGCTAAATTCTTTTTGATAAGAAAGTTTTGTGCATACCCTGTTGGTACTTCCTTAATTTCGCCTTTTTTACCTTTTCCTTTAACATCTGCTAAAAAGATTACTTTCATTCTTCTTTCTCCTTTTCCTTTATTTCATTTAATACAATTTCTGTCAGTTTTTCACCTGCTTTTGATAAGGTTAAATCCTTAATTTGAGCTGCTGCCAAATTAAAGTGGCCTCCACCTCCCAGCTCTTCCATAATCCGTTGTACATTCAGCTTACTACGACTGCGAGCTGAGATCGAGATAAATCCTTGTGTATTCTTCGCAAGAACAAAACTCGCTTCAATACCTGACATAGCTAACATGGCATCTGCTGCCTTACTAATAACAACTGTATCATAGCATTTCGAATCCGTAGCCTCTGCTATCAGTACATCTGAACCTAATTTACGCCCCTGTAAAATCAGTTCATTGACCTCACGATATTCTTCAAAATCTGTCGCAGCGATTTCTTGGATAGCAATACTATCACTTCCGCGCGTTCTGAGATAGCTAGCAACATCAAATGTCCGACTAGTCACTCGTGAGGTGAAATTTTTAGTATCCAACATCATACCAGCCATCAAGACACTTGCTTGCATACGACTCAAACGATTTTTCTTAGAATTCTGGAACTGAATCAATTCCGTTACCAACTCACTGGCACTGCTTGCACCACTTTCGATATAAGTGATAACTGCATTGTCTGGGAAATCCTGATCCCTTCTGTGGTGGTCAATAACGATGGTCTGTGTAAATAAATCATAAAATTCTTTTGATAATGTTAAGGCTGTCTTTGAATGGTCTACAAGAATCAACAAAGAATGATTGGTCACCATCGCCATTGCATCCTTAACAGACAACAACTTCGTAACTCCTTCTTTTTCTAAGAATGAAACTGCTCGTTCAATATCTGGAGACATTTGTTCTTCATCATAAAGAGCATAACTATTTTCTGTTACATTACTAGCAAATAGCTGCATACCTACAGCAGAACCCAAAGCATCCATATCAAGATTTTTGTGACCAACTACAAAAACCTGATCCACACTTCGAATCTTATCTGAAATAGCTGTCATCATAGCGCGCGTACGGGTCCGTGTACGTTTGATTGAGGCAGCAGATCCACCACCAAAATAAACGGGATTTTTTGTTTCGTCATTCTCCTTGACAACCACCTGATCGCCACCACGCACTTCAGCCAAGTTTAAGTTGAGCAATGCAACTTTCCCTATCTCATCATGATTTCCATTACCATAAGAAAATCCCATACTTAAGGTCAATGGCAACTGTCTCTGTTTCGACTCTTCTCTGAAAGCATCGATAACAGAAAATTTATCATTCATCAATTCCTCAAGTACCGTGTAGTCCGTAAATAGATAAAAGCGATCCATACTTACTCGACGGGAGAACATGGCATGTTTACCAGCAAATTCTGAAACAAAATTGGCTACAAAACTATTGATATGACTGATATCAGACTCTGATGTTTCATCTTCTAAATCATCGTAGTTGTCAACAGAAACAATCCCAATCACAGGTCGACTCGTTACTAACTCAACAGTCGCTTCGTATTCTCCAGACACATCAAAGAAGTAAAGAACTCCAGACACCTTGTCCATATGAACCGAATAGCGGGTCTCACCCAAGGTAGCATAAGAACCTGGATTTCCTACCGATGCCTTGATAATTGTTTGAATTAATGCCACATCAATCTCGCCCACTTCATTAGTCAAAATCAATTCAGCGTAAGGATTGAACCATTCAACTTCACCTGACGATAAGTCTAGTTTAATAACTCCGACTGGCATCTGTTCTAACAAGGTTGTCAAACTTTCTTCAGCTTGGTGGTTTACATACTGGATTTGTTCTACTTCACTCCTTGAGTAGTAGTCTCTCTGATGGATAAATAGTAAAATATATGAACCCAAAATAAGTAGCAAAAGAAATAGCGTTACCAGTGTATTAGTTACAAAAACAAGTTGCACAGATAGCACTCCAAACGCCACTATTCCTAATATTAAGGGGAAAATAGGACTTACATAAAATTTTTTCATTCCAAACCTCTTGGCACCCATTATACCATAATAACCACCAAAAAGCGACTTTTTAAAAGTGTAATCAGTAATTCTACAAACTCTAAGAAAAAGGAGGTTTACAACTCAGTAAACCTACCTTTACACATATTGAAATTAAGATTCTTTAACTTCTAACAAGCCAATCTCGCCATCTTCACGACGATAAATCACATTAGTTGTTTGATCTTCAACATCCACATAGATAAAGAAATCATGTCCCAACAAATCCATCTGTAGAATAGCTTCTTCCAAATCCATTGGTTTTAAATCAATTTGTTTTGAACGAACAACTCTAGATTGGACAACATTTGGATCTTCCACCAAAGCATCTGTAAATAATTGACTAGTTGCTACCTTATTTTTATTTTTACGCTCAATTTTTGTTTTATTTTTACGAATCTGACGTTCAATTTTATCGGTTACAAGGTCAATTGAACCATACATATCTTGAGACACATCTTCTGCACGAAGAGTAATAGAGCCAAGCGGAATCGTTACTTCCACTTTAGCAGTTTTTTCACGATACACCTTCAAGTTAACTCGAGCATCCAACTCTTGTTCAGCTTGAAAATACTTTTCGATCTTTTCGAGTTTAGAAACTACATAATCACGAATTGCTTCTGTTACTTCTAGGTTTTCACCACGGATACTATATTTAATCATATGAGTACCTTCTTTCTAAACATTTTTGTTTTTATGATTTTATTATAACGCTTTCATTCTATTTTTGCAAATTTTTTCCTCATCTTACAAGGGAAAATGTTTTCACATCCTCAGCACCCGCTTCTTCCAACAGTCTCTTCACACGATTTATAGTTGTTCCAGTAGTATAAATATCATCTATAAGTAGGATTTTTTTAGGAATAGTAACTCCACTTTTAATAAAGAAAGGAAATTCTGTCCCCAAACGCTCTGAACGACTTTTAGAAGAACTGGCTCGTTCTTCTCTTTTCTCTAACAAATCCAGGTACTTAAATCCTGCTGCATTGACCAAGCCCTCAACCTGATTAAATCCTCTATCAGCATATCTCTCCTTACTTAATGGAATGACTACAAATTGGTACTCTTTGTACTTTTTCAACTCCTCACTTAAAAATGAAGCGAAAACTTTTCTTAACAGGAAGTCTCCATCAAACTTATACCGACTGAAAAAATCCTTCATAGCTTGATTGTAAGTGAAAATAGCTCTATGAGAGACCTCAACTTCTTCTTTACACCAAAATTGACAATCTTGACACTTTGTTGACAATCCTGTTTTCATACAGTTTGGACAGTACTCTTCTCCAATTCTCTCAAAAGTAGAATCACAATCTAAACAAAGACAGGAGGCATCATTCTTCAGAAGTAAGAGACTACTGAAAGTTAAAACATCCTTCATAGTCTGCCCACATAACAAGCACTTCATAGCCCCGCCTCCTTATTCATCTGATGAATTTCCTTAATTGCCTTCTTGATTGAATCATTTAATCCGTCATGAAAGAAAAG
Organism: Streptococcus mitis SK597; assembly: GCF_000148545.1. Classification (GTDB taxonomy): domain Bacteria; phylum Bacillota; class Bacilli; order Lactobacillales; family Streptococcaceae; genus Streptococcus; species Streptococcus mitis_C. The sequence goes on from NZ_AEDV01000097.1 coordinate 17,192, forward strand.
CAAATCTCCTGTCGGTCTATCCATACTTCGCCCAACTCGTCCACCAATCTGAATCAAGCTAGACTTGGTAAAAAGGCGATGATTGGCCTCTACTACGAAAACATCCACACAAGGGAAGGTAACTCCACGCTCCAAGATTGTCGTACTGATAAGTATTGTCAGTTCTCCATCTCGAAAAGCTTGCACCTGCTCTAATCGATCTTCTGTGACAGAAGACACAAAACCAATTTTCTCATTTGGAAATTGCTCCTGTAAGATTTCTTTTAGCTGCCCCCCTTTCTTAATTTCTGATGCAAAAATAAGCAACGGATAAGCTGTCTTTCTCTGCTTCTCAATATAAGACTTTAACTTTGGTGACAAACGATTCTTATCCAAATAGCGATTAAAATCCGATAACCAAACTGGCTTAGGAATAATCAACGGATTTCCATGAAATCGTCTAGGCAAACTCAATCGTTTCAATTCTCCTAAACGGACCTTTCTATCTAACTCATCGGTCGAAGTCGCTGTTAAAAAGATTCTCAGTCCATTCTCCTTTACACTATTCTTGACAGCGTGGTAAAGTGTTGGATTATCAACATAAGGAAAAGCATCTACTTCATCCACTATCAGCAAATCAAAAGCTTGATAAAATTTCAATAACTGATGGGTTGTCGCAACAACTAGTGGTGTTCGAAAATACGGCTCTGATTCTCCGTGTAGTAAAGATATCTCGCAAGCAAAATCATCTTGCAGGCGCTTGTACAGCTCCAAACAAACATCTATGCGAGGACTAGCCAAGCATACTGCACCACCCGCATTGATCACTTTAGCTACTACTTGATAAATCATTTCTGTCTTTCCAGCCCCTGTCACCGCATGAACTAAAGTTGGCTCTTGCTTGTCTACTGCTTGAATCAATCCCTCTGACACCTTCTCTTGAAAAGGAGTTAATTGACCACGCCATTTAAGAACATCTTGCTTCGGAAAATCCTCCTGTGGGAAATAGTATAAAGCTTGATCACTCCTGACTCGCTTCATAATTAAGCACTCCCGACAATAGTAAGCACCAATGGGCAAATGCCATTCTTCTAGAATAGTACTATTACAACGTTGACAGAAAAATTTCCCCTTCTCCTTTCTCATTGCTGGAAATTTCTCCGCCAACTGACATTCCTCTTCTGTTAATTCATTCTCAGTAAACAAACGACCGAGATAGTTTGGATTTACTTTCATACTTCTTTATTCGTAAAAACCTAGCGCTTTAGATGATTTTTTAGTACAATTAAATCATGGAATTTAAAACAATTAAAGAGGACGGACAAGTCCAAGAAAAAATCAAAAAATCCCGCTTTATCTGTCATGCCAAGCGTGTTTATAGCGAAGAAGAGGCTCGTGACTTCATTACCACCATCAAAAAAGAACACTACAAAGCGACGCATAACTGCTCGGCTTTTATCATTGGGGAACGTAGTGAAATCAAACGTACAAGTGATGATGGCGAGCCTAGTGGCACTGCTGGCGTTCCCATGCTTGGGGTACTAGAAAATCACAATCTCACTAATGTCTGTGTGGTCGTGACACGCTACTTTGGTGGTATTAAACTAGGCGCTGGAGGACTAATTCGTGCTTACGCCGGCAGTGTCGCCTTAGCTGTCAAAGAAATTGGTATTATTGAAATAAAAGAACAGGCTGGCATTGCTATTCAAATGTCTTATGCTCAATACCAAGAGTATAGTAACTTTCTTAAGGAACATGATCTCATGGAGCTGGATACAAACTTTACAGATAAAGTCGATACGCTGATTTATGTTGATAAAGAAGAAAAAGAAACTATTAAAACTTCACTTGTGGAATTTTTTAATGGAAAAGTCACTTTAACTGATCAAGGTTTACGCGAAGTTGAAGTTGCTGTAAACTTAGTGTAAACAAAGGAGAAAAATATGGCATTTGGAAAATTCATTCAAGGACTCGCTGGTAACTTTAGCGAGCAAAACAAAGAAACTCTTATCAAAGAATATAGACAATATCTACTAGAAAATGAAGAAATTCAAAGTGGATATAAACTGATTCGCGACTCAATTATATTTACAAATATCCGTATTATCTTTACAGATAAACAAGGCGCTACTGGTCGTAAGATGTCCATTAAATCAATCTTTTTGATGAACATTATTAATGTTGAAATGGAAACTGCAGGAGCAGGTATAGATGATAGTGAAATTACTATTACTTATTTAGAAAATGTCTTTCTAAAAGCACATAATGAACATTTTAGTTCTCATAAATTTGAATTTCCTAAGAAAACGGATATCGTTCCACTTTATACATATTTACTAGAATTAGCCTACCACAATCGCTTGAAAATTAATAGCTTTAACCTGTGATATAAAAAAATCCTATCACTTCGATAGGATTTCTATATTTTACAAATGGTATAGATAGCGTTATACTAGAGATATCTTATACAAAGAGGTATTCATATGTCTATTTATAACAACATTACTGAACTAATCGGTCAAACTCCGATTGTTAAACTCAACAACATTGTGCCAGAAGGTGCTGCAGATGTCTATGTAAAACTTGAAGCATTTAACCCTGGTTCTTCTGTAAAAGATCGTATTGCTCTTAGCATGATTGAAAAAGCTGAACAAGACGGTATTCTGAAACCTGGTTCTACTATTGTTGAAGCAACAAGTGGAAACACTGGTATTGGACTTTCATGGGTAGGTGCTGCTAAAGGGTATAAAGTCGTCATCGTTATGCCTGAAACTATGAGTGTAGAACGACGTAAGATTATCCAAGCCTATGGTGCTGAACTCGTCCTAACTCCTGGTAGCGAGGGAATGAAAGGTGCTATTGCTAAGGCTCAAGAAATCGCTGCTGAACGTGATGGTTTCCTTCCTCTTCAATTTGACAACCCAGCTAATCCAGAAGTACACGAAAGAACAACAGGAGCTGAGATACTAGCTGCTTTCGGTAAAGATGGACTAGATGCCTTTGTTGCTGGAGTGGGTACCGGTGGAACGATTTCTGGTGTTTCTCATGCACTCAAATCAGCAAATTCAAACATTCAAGTTTATGCAGTGGAAGCTGATGAATCTGCTATTCTATCTGGTGAAAAACCTGGTCCTCACAAAATTCAAGGTATCTCAGCTGGATTTATTCCTGATACACTTGATACTAAAGCCTATGATGGTATCGTTCGTGTAACATCAGATGATGCTCTTGCACTCGGACGTGAAATTGGTGGAAAAGAAGGCTTCCTTGTAGGGATTTCTTCAGCTGCAGCTATCTACGGAGCCATCGAGGTTGCCAAAAAATTAGGTACAGGTAAAAAAGTCCTTGCTCTAGCACCAGATAACGGTGAACGTTATCTCTCTACAGCACTCTATGAATTTGAAGTTTAGTCTCCTAAATACAATTGGCCCTTATTATAGGGCTTTTTGTTTTTACCTTGAAAATAGGAAGCTCTCCCTATAGGGATCGACTGCATAGAAAAAAGGAAGCAAATTTACTTCCTTTCTATAATTAGTTATTCAAGGCTGCTGCCATTGTAGCTGCAACTTCAGCTTCAAAGTCGTTTGCAGCTTTCTCAATACCTTCACCAACTTCAAAGCGAGCGAACTCAACTACTGAAGCGTTAACTGATTCAAGATATGCTTCAACTGTCTTGCTATCATCCATGATGTAAACTTGTGCAAGAAGTGTGTAAGCTTGGTCAACTTTAGTGTTGTCAAGCATGAAGCGATCCATTTTACCTGGGATAATTTTATCCCAGATTTTTTCTGGTTTGCCTTCTGCAGCCAACTCTGCTTTGATGTCAGCTTCAGCTTGAGCAATCACTTCATCAGTCAATTGAGATTTTGATCCATACTTCAAGTGTGGAAGAGCTGGTTTGTTAACCATTGCACGGCTTTCGTTATCTTGGTCGATAACGTGGTTCAATTGTGCCAACTCATCTTTAACGAATTGTTCATCCAATTCTTTGTAAGAAAGAACTGTTGGTTTCATAGCAGCGATGTGCATTGAAATTTGTTTAGCAAGTGCTTCGTCTCCACCTTCGATTACAGAGATAACACCGATACGTCCACCGTTGTGTTGGTATGCTCCGAAGTGTTGTGCATCTGTTTTTTCAATCAAAGCAAAGCGACGGAATGAGATTTTTTCTCCGATAGTCGCTGTTGCAGACACATAAGCTGCTTCAAGAGTTTCACCTGAAGGCATTGTCAAAGCAAGAGCTTCTTCATTGTTAGCAGGTTTTCCTTCAGCAATAACTTTAGCTGTAGTATTTACCAATTCAACGAATTGGGCGTTTTTCGCAACGAAGTCAGTTTCAGCGTTTACTTCAATAACTGCTGCAACATTACCGTTAACATAAACACCAGTCAAACCTTCTGCAGCAACACGGTCAGCTTTCTTAGCTGCTTTTGCCATACCTTTTTCGCGAAGCAATTCAATCGCTTTTTCGATATCGCCTTCCACTTCAACCAATGCTTTTTTAGCGTCCATAACACCGGCACCAGATTTTTCACGCAACTCTTTTACAAGTTTAGCTGTAATTTCTGCCATTTTAATTCTCCTATATTTTTTTGAAAATAGGAGAGCCGGGCTAAGCCCCGCCCTCCTAGGTAATTACTATTTGTATAAATTAAGCGTTGTCGCCTTCTACAACTTCAACGATTTCTTCAATTGAATCTGCTTGAGTTTCTGAAGCTGCAAATTCTGCTTCAACTGCTGCATCCTCACCTTGACGTCCTTCGATAATAGCGTCAGCCAATTTAGCTGTGATCAATTTAACAGCGCGGATAGCGTCATCGTTAGCTGGGATGATTACATCGATATCATCTGGATCAGTATTTGTGTCAACCATCGCTACAACTGGGATTCCCAATTTTTTAGCTTCTTTAACAGCGATTTGCTCTTTATGTGGGTCAACTACGTACATCACATCTGGGATACGAGGCATATCTTCGATACCACCCAAGAATTTTTCAAGACGCGCACGTTGTTTGTTAAGAAGTGCAACTTCTTTCTTAGGAAGAACTTCGAAAGTTCCATCTTCTTCCATACGTTTGATTTCTTTCAAACGAGCGATACGTTTTTGGATTGTTCCCCAGTTTGTAAGAGTTCCACCCAACCAACGGTGGTTGATGAAGTATTGACCTGAACGTACTGCTTCTTCAGCAACTGCATCAGCTGCTTGTTTCTTAGTACCAACGAACAATACAACTGCATCGTTAGCTGCTGCATCACGCATGAAGTCGTATGCTTGGTCAGCGTATTTTACAGTTTGTTGCAAGTCGATAACGTGGATTCCGTTACGCTCTGTAAAGATGTATTTAGCCATCTTAGGGTTCCAGCGACGAGTTTGGTGACCAAAGTGTACACCAGCCTCAAGAAGTTGTTTCATTGAAATTACTGCCATGAGTATTTCTCCTTTTTGTTTTTTTCCTCTTCTTGACTTCAACTCGCAAAACGACCCAAGGGCAACTGCTTCACAATTCATCAAGAATGAGTATTATCGTTCACACGACAATCTTTATTCTACCATACTTTTTCGATATTTTCAAGCTATTTTGATGGGATTTTTAATAGGGATTGTCACGGTAAAACCTGAAAAGAGGGCTCTATTCGAGTCCCTCTGTAAATTAATCTGCATAAATATATGTAACAAAACCTTCAGAAGTTGTTGTTGGATTGAACCATCCACGGTGATTTCCAATTGTACGATTACCTGCATAATTTGATTCTGATACTTGGATACGTGTTGTTGATTCAACAGCTGTAACAACCGCTACGTGACCATATCCACCATCATTCCAACATGCAATCGCACCAACTTGAGGTGTTGAACCTGTACGGAAACCTGCTGCTGCTGCACTTGTAGCCCACTGTGCTCCATTACCCCAGTAGTCTCCAGCCCAAGGTGCCAATGTTTTTACTCCCCAGGTACATTCACCAATTGGATAAGTTGAGGCATTTGTGTTATATGTTGGACGTACTTTAGCCTGAACAGGTGCTACTGCAGATTCAGATACTGCTTGTACCTGTGCTGTTAGGTTTGTATTACCTGAAGCAAGTACTGATTGCTGTTGGCTAGCTTGTTTTTCTTTATAAGCTGCTTCTGCTGCTGCCGCTGCTTTTGCTGCCGCTTCTGCTTCTGCTTTTTTCTCTAGCAAACTTGCTTTTTCATCTTCTGCTGTCGCCTTTTCAGCAGCAAGATTTAATTCTGCAGCCTTCAACTCAGCTTGTTTCGTTGTTAGAGCTTGTGCATCATCAGACAACTTCTGTTGATTTGCAATAACTGTATTAATTGCGTCATTGTTTGCCACTTGCTTCTCAGAAATTGATTTTTTATCTGCTTTTTGTTGTTCCAACATTTTGTTGTTAGCAGATACAATTTCATTCATTGCTGCAACACGTGAAATAGCTTCTGTAATTGATTTTGAGTTTACAATTGTATTAATGTAGCTAGTTGCAGCTCCATTTGTTTGAGCACTACGAGCTTGCTTTTCCAAAGAATCATTACGAGACACAATATTTTTAGAAAGCTCTGTAATCTCATTCTCAAGTTTTTTAGATTCTGCTTGTAATCTATCATTTTCAGCTTGCAAGTTAGATTGCTCAGCTTGAATAGCTGATACTTGCTCCTGAATTTGGTCAACTTGTTTTTGGGCTTCTTGTTGTTGTGCTGTTAAGTTACTAATTTTATTATCTTGAGCAGCAATTTTGTCATCAGTCGTTTCTGCATGCGCAGTTGTTAAAACAGCTACTTGAGAAACCATTACTGTACTTAATAAAAGTGACGCTAAGATTTTTTTCTTCATATTACATAGATACTCCTTCTTTTAAAGACAATACTAGTATACCAAAAAAAGGCCTAATGAATATTACGCCTTTGTTACATTTTTGTTTCTTTCTTATAGATAATATCTTTCAAAAATAAACTGAAAAATAAGCATCCACACAAGATTTAAAATCATGGATGGTACTAGGCTATAAACGATAAAAATCGGCAGACTATCTACAGTTAAACCTACCACTAATGCAAGTATATAAGCTCCCATCTCAAATAAAAAAGTCATGACAATAATTGCCAACATTCTCGTCCAACGATTCAACAAAATAACACTATTCAATTTATGAAGAAAGGCTCCCAATAAGATAAATAAGAGAGTTGCAATCCCTATTAGATGGAAAAAGTAAACATCGTAAACCAAGCCTATCACAAAACAATAGACTAGGTAGAGATACTCTGATACTTCTATCGTCTCAAATAAGAGAAATAGAAAAAGAAAATGACTAGCCAAATGTACATGGGGGAAAAATGAGCCCAGAAGCTGGCTAATATGGGCGTCAATTAGAACCAAGAAAGGTAGCAATAAAAACACTCCTACCCGCTTTAACTGTCTCATTATGAATTCCCCACTAATTCTATCACATCCACATTATGAGTATCTGCACTCAACTTAACAGTTACTTCTCGTGTCAAATAGTCCGTACTATGCGTTGTGGCAACCACTTCACCAACAGGAATATCCGCAACGTTAAAGTTTCCTAATCCACCCGTTGTCACTTTATCGCCTGTACTAATATCGCTATTGCTATTTAATTGGCTAATTTTAAGAACTTCATTTTCCTTGTCGTAGCCAACAATAATTCCATAAATTGTGGTAGTGCCGTGTTGAATTTTAACAGAAATCTTATCAGCATTTTCCGTATTTGTCAGAAGGTTAACCATAGTAGAGTTCTCCTCTACTTTTGAAACGCTCCCAATCAAACCACCATTTGCAATGGCTAACATGTTCTCAGAAGCTCCTTTTGATTTGCCTACATCTAAGGTCAACTCCTGCTTCCAAGATACCGGAGAACGCATAATAACATCTGCTGTCAAAGTCTTTGTAGCTTGCAACTTGGACTTCATATCAAGCAATTGACGCAATTGTTCATTTTCTGTCTTTAAACTTTCCGCCTCATTTGATTTAACTTCTAATTGGTAAATCTGTTTCTTCAAACTTTCATTTTCATTATATGTTCGTGTCAAATGAGCCAAATCTGATTTGACAGAATCAAACCACCGAAAAGGTTTTTGCACAACTCTATCAACCAATGAGATTCCATCTCCTAATTTTGTCACAATTGTACTTGAATAAGTCGTCGCCAAGAGAGCTGAGACAAGCAGAACAGTGACAAAAACAATAATGACATATTTTGATTTTTTAAAACGGTTCATATCCCTACCTTTATATCAAAAACTGTTACAGTAACTTTTTTATCAATTCCTGAAATCTACTAAGATTTTAAGAAAAATAAACAACAACCAAGTACGAGAACAACAAGAATGGTCAGCGTATCCTTTCGAGTCCATTTCAATTGTCTGTATTGACTTCTGCCTTTTCCACCCTGATAACCACGCGCTTCCATGGCGATAGCCAAGGAATCTGCACGTTTTAAACTTGTCGCAAAAAGAGGAATCAAAATAGGAATCATCGTCTTTACTTTTTGAACAATGCTTCCTTCACCAAAATCAACTCCACGAGCTTTCTGTGCATTCATAATCCGCGTCGTATCATCCATTAAGGTCGGAACAAAACGCAAACTCATAGATAGCATTAAGCCAATTTCATGAACTGGAACTTTCACACGCTTTAAAGGCGCTAACAAAGCTTCGACAGCTGATGCCAAACTTAAGGGCATGGTTGTTAAGGTTAACAAAGTTGAAAAGAAAATAATTAATACAAAGCGACAAAAAATAATTCCAGCTTGTTGCAATGCATAATCCGTGATTCTTACAAACGAAAACTCAATTAAAACATTCCCATTAGAAATGAAAAACAGTTGAAAAATAGTTGTGAAGGCAATCAAGAAAAACATAGACTTCAAGCCCTGAATAAAGAATGAAAGAGATACTCCGGACAAGGCAATAAAGATTCCTGTCGCTATAAAAAGAATTAAATTCGTCAAGGGATTATTAGCCCAAAAAACGATTAAAATCAGTAACATCATAGCAAGCAATTTGCTACGTGGATCCAATCGGTGAACAATCGAATCCCCTGGGATATAACGCCCCAAAATCATACTATCCATTTAGCGACTCCTTGAACTCCTCTATCTTAATCGGTAATCGTTTAAATGACACGCCTCTATCAGCCAATCGTTTACAAAAGGCCGTAATTTTAGGTACTCCCAACTGCACTTCTTCCATAAAGACAACATCTTGAAAGACATCACTTGGCTTACCACCCTTAACTAGACGTCCCTTTTCCATCACATAGACTTGATTTGCATATTCAGCCACATCATCCATCAAATGCGTTACCAAAACGATGGTCATCCCTGACTGGTGGAGTTTTTTGAACAGGGTCATCAACTCTTTTCTCCCTAGGGGATCCAGACCTGCTGTGGGTTCATCTAAGACTAATACAGCTGGCTCCATGGCAAGTATGCCTGCAATGGCCACACGTCTCATTTGTCCACCTGACAGCTCAAATGGGCTACGATCAAAAAGTGATTCATCAATTCCAACCAGAGCCAGTTTCTCACGCGCAATCTTCTCCGCATCTTCTTCAGAAACTCCAAAATTTTGCGGTCCAAAAGCAACGTCTTTCAAAACCGTTTCTTCAAAAATCTGATTTTCAGCAAACTGAAATACCAAGCCAACTTGTTTTCTAATTTGACGAATATCTTTATTTTTAGAAGTCGAGGTGATTAAGGTATCAAAAACTCGCACACTCCCTTGACTTGGAACCAATAAACCATTTAAGAGTTGTAAAATAGTTGATTTACCGCTACCTGTGTGCCCAATTAAAGCTGTATAAGAACCATCTTCAATCGTCAAAGAAACATCCGACAAAGCTGCTGAAGCTAAGGGAGTACCTTCTTGATATGTAAAACTCACATTTTCTAGAGCAATTCCCATAGCTTATCCTCTAGCTCACTTTCTGTCAAATAATTTTCAGGTAAATCATAGCCATTCTGGCTCAAAGAATGTTTTAATTGATTGGCAAAAGGATCGTCTAATCCAATTTGATCTAAATCATTTCGAGAGAAAAGATCTCTTGGACTACTAGTTGATTCAATTTCCCCTTTTTTCATGACCAACACACGATCACTCATGGCAACTTCTTCCAAATCATGTGTAATGGAAATGACCGTCATATCATAGTCTTTTCGAATTCCTTTTACTGTCTCAATCAGTTCGCTACGACCCTCAGGATCCAACATACTCGTTGCTTCATCTAGAATTAGAATAGCTGGTCTTAGGGCTACAACACCTGCAATAGCCACACGTTGCTTTTGGCCACCCGATAGACGCGCTGGCTCTCTCTTTTTAAAGTCCAACATGCCAACTAAAGCCAGAGCTTCCTCCACTCTCTTTTTCATTTCTTGACGAGAAAGGCCCTGATTTTCCAAACCAAAGGCAACATCATCCTCAACAGTCGCTCCAACAAATTGATTATCTGGATTTTGAAAAACCATACCGATTTGACGACGTATACTCCAAACATTCCCCTCAGTCAGCCGTTGGCCATCAATTGCAATCTCTCCGGATTCTGCTTCCAGTAAACCATCAATTAAGCGAACCGTCGTTGATTTACCACTACCATTATGTCCTACAATCGAAAGCCATTCTCCACGTTTCACGTGAAACGTAATATCCTTCACATCATAGTATTCCTGATTTTCCTTATAACGAAAAGAAAGATTTTTTACATCAATTATTGATTTCATTTCGAACCAAATGTCCCTTTAAATACATAGGCACTACCCTTAAAATAATCATAGCCAGAGTAGATAGTGAAAAATAAGGCTACATAAAGTAGAACTTGACCAAGCAAAGTCCAATGTAATAGCAAGAAAATAATCGCAAACATCTGACTAAAAGTTTTAATTTTTCCAGGCATTGCTGCTGCTAAAACTGTTCCTCCAGTTTCAACCAGTAACAGCCTTAAACCTGTCACAGCTAACTCTCGACAGATAATCACTGCAACAATCCAAGCCGGAGCCATACCTAGCTCAATCAACATAATAAAAGCCGACATAACTAGTAGTTTATCCGCCATAGGATCTGCAAATTTACCGAAATTACTGACCACATTCCATTTACGAGCTAAATATCCGTCTAAATAATCTGTAATACTGGCAATAGCAAAGATAATAGCCGCCACTATATGACTCTCTATCGAATTTCCTACTGTTAAAATAAAGATAAAAATAGGTATAAAGAGAATTCGACCTATTGTTAAGAGATTGGGAATTTGTTCTTTTTTCATTCGTTTTTCCTTAATTTTTAGTAAAGGTTACAGTGATTTGCCCAGTCTGCGCTGTTAACTTCGACAAATCAACAGTCTGATTATCTACTGTCAAAGTAACACCTTTTACAACACCTAACGTAATGGTTACAGGACTTTTAGTTGCAACTGTTGCTTCTGCACTTTTATTATCCGGTGATAAGGTTACACCGCCCTCAAGTTCGCTTTCTGAAACGCTGACCCAACTTGTAACATCTGAAACTGCCAATTGCAGTTTAACTGTTTCCTTACTTGTCTTATAAGCGATTTCTACATGATTTCCTTCACCTGATACACTTATAGCTGATTCTATACTAGAAGAACTACTAGATGAACTACTACTTGAGGAGTGGGGAACAGAGCTAGTTGAACTTATCGAACTTGTTGATTGAACCACACTGTAATTAGAAAGAGAAGGCCCCTCTGGTTGGGTTTGAATATAGTTCCAAACATAATAGGTCACAAAAATTAAAATAGATAAGGCAAAAAGGATAAAATAAAATAAAGGTAAAAATGATGTTTTTTTCTTCTTTTTCTTACTTGAACGTCTACGACCTGTCAACTCGTCTTCATCAACATCTACTTCCTCATAAGTAATCATACTCCCAGAATCATAAGCATCCAAGACAATTTGGTCATCTAACTCAACAGCCCATGCATATTTTCTCAAGAAAGAACGCGTGTAAAAAGGACTTGGAAGTTGATCGAAATCGTCTGCTTCCATTGCTTCCAACATATCTAACTGGATTTCTGTCTTTTTCTGCAATTCATCTAAACTCAATCCCTGATTGATTCTAGCTAATCGTAAAACCTCACCAATTGTTTTTTTCCTCATACTTGTCATCCCTTCTTTCTAGTGTCAATTATGATAGGTTACTACGATGGGAATATTGTAAAATCAACTATGTCACCATCATCTATTAAATGATGTCCAGCTTCAAGGACATCCTCTAAAGTAATTTCCTGTAAAATCTTTGGTAAATCAAAAATTGTCTCACCATGTTCAAAAGCATCATATTGCGTTGTAATAAATTCAAGAGAGTTCATGCTACTGAAAAATTCGCCAAACATCTCTCTTTTGATAATATCTAAATGTTCCTCTGTAATATCTAAATCCTTTGTAAAATTACGAATGGCCTTCCTAAATTGATGAGATAAAGCAACTGGCTCTTTCGTATCCATTGTCAACATGACAAAATGAAAGCGACTTGTTACTTCAATTTCAAGAGATAAGGAAGCATCTATTTTACCTGATTCATATAACTTTTGAAAACGATCCGAAGTCCAACCAAACATCATTGCAAACAATAATTTTAATAAAATATGATATCGATAGCAATCCGCCTCAGCAACTTCTCGCTTACCTCTAACTCCAATCGCTAGTTTGGGAGAAGATACTTCCATTCTCATACTGTCTGTTTGCTTTACAGCCTGTAAAACAATTTTTTCTCTTACTACTTCCTGAACATCTAAATCTTTCAATTCTTTTCTTTCAAAATAGTCCTGTACTTGCTCCACATCAAAATCACCAACTAAAAACAGATACATGTTTACAGGTTTGTAAAATCTTGTAAAATTTTCTTGCAAATTAGTTAGATTGATTTGAGAAATCGACTCCTCACTTCCAACTATATCAGTTGCTAAAGGAGTACCAGGATACAAATTCGCTAAAGTTGAAAAGAATAAACACGAATCTGGATCATCTTGATACATTTCTCGTTCTTGCTGGATAATATCCTGCTCTCTTAAAATGGAATCTTCAGTAAAGTGTGCTGATGTTACCAATTCATCAAGTAAGTCTAAATTTTCTAAAAAATGATCCGTTGCTGAAAAAAGATAGCTTGTTTTTGTAAAGCTTGTAAAGGCATTACTATCTGCACCTAGACTCGTAAAAGCTGACATCAAATCGCTAGAATCTTCTCTTTCAAATAATTTATGTTCAAGAAAATGAGTAATTCCTGCAGGATATTGTTTTACACCTACGTCAACTTCTGTGACAAGCGTATCTACCGAACCAAACTGGACAGTTACACTCCCGTAAACCTCTTTAAATTCCTTTTTAGGCAAAAGAGCAACTGTTAATCCATTTGACAAACGAGTTCGATAAATCATTTCTTTTACAGCTGGATAGTATTTTTCTTCAAAAACAACCTTTGTCATTCTATTCCTTCCATAAAATAAATCGCCTGTAGTTTCACATTATTAGCCGCTCTACAAATATCATCTTTGTCAACTTGCTCGAGTTTTGCAATCCAACCTTTAAAATCTGCTGAAGATTTCCCAAGTAAGGCATTTTGATAAGCACGTTCAATCAATGAACCTTGATTATCTTGAGAAAGCAACAAAGACCGACGAATCATTTCCTTGGTCTGCTCTAACTCAAGCTCTGTAAAATAACCTTTTTTTAAATCAATCAGTTGATTATTCATCATTTTACGAGCCTGGTTACGATTTTCTCGATCAATACCAGCATACATCCTTAAAAATCCACTAAACAAATCGAGCTGACTTGAAATAGTATAAGCCAATCCAGCATTTTCACGGACATTTGTAAAGAGTTTAGAATGAGCAAATCCACCAAGTAAACCATTCATTACAATCATGGGTAAATGTTGCTCATCACCATATTCAGAAGGGCAATGATAACCTAATTCCAAAATGGATTGTCCCACATTTTTCCGAACCATACCTTCCTGAAGTATATTGGAATAAGGTTGACAATACTGAACCGTCACATCTCCTTTTCGACCTTTAAAGCCAAATGATTCTAATACATTTTGAATTTCAACCTCATTAAAATCACCTAGGAAAAAGAAATCTATTCGATCATTGGCCAAAAATTCGTGGAAACAAGAATAAGAACTTTTTGGAGTTTCAGCTAAAATACGATTTCGTAAATCACTATATTCCAATTGAAGACGTTGATCATAAAAAAATAATTTATCCAATTCTTTATGTGCGAAATAAAAAGAATCATCCATATCAGCTGCTAAATTTGCTAGCAATTGCTTTTTCTCAATTTCAAATAAGGCCGAATCAAACCCATTATCAACTACTACGGGTGAAAAAAGAGTTTCTTTTACTAGTTCCAAAACCTGAGAAGTTAGCACATTTTTCCTACTTAAAAACTCATCACGAACATAGGTAAATGTCAATTCTACAATGTGGCTTTGCCCTCTTCTAAAACAATTGGTTAACATATCTGTACCATATAGACTGGCCAAGTGTCTCCTCAAAGCTTGAGAAGTAGGGTACATCAGATTAGCAGTCTCTAGCATACTCGCACTCAACATGCGACCTGCAATCGTATCAAGAGATAATGGAGCTGTAAAACGCACGGTAATTTTGTTCGTTTTAAACTTTTTTGATTGGATAAAATGTGTTGAAATTCCATGCACTAACTCCATGATTTACCTCCTTATATACAGACTTCTATTATATCACGAAAACCTGAAATTTTCTTGTTCTCTGTAACACTTTTGAAATAAAAATCGCTTACATTTCTCCCTATTTCTCTCACTATTTTTAGGAAAATATGGTATAATACCAAAGATTGAGGTGAATTATGGAATACAAATTATTTGAAGAATTTATTACCCTCCAAGCACTACTCAAAGAACTTGGAATTACACATAGCGGAGGAGCTATTAAATCATTTCTCTCTGAACATTCTGTTTACTTTAATGGGGAATTAGAAAATCGTCGTGGTAAAAAACTTCGTATTGGTGATAAAGTTGACATCCCTGACATGAATATTGACATCTTGTTGACACAACCTACTTTTGAAGAACAAGATGAATACCAAGCTGATAAAGTTGAAAAAGAACGAATCGCTAAACTCGTCAAAGAGATGAATAAGGGAGTAAAAAAAGACAAATCGAAACCTGCTTCATCACCCAAAAGCAGACAAGCTCCGCGATTCCCTGGTAGATAATCATGTGGCTACAACACCTATCTCTCAAAACTTTTCGTAACTACAAAGAGACGAAAATAGACTTTAATCCTAAATTAAATGTCTTTTTAGGACGCAATGCACAAGGTAAAACAAATATGTTAGAGGCTATCTATTTTTTAGCCTTAACGCGTAGTCATCGAACTCGAACAGATAAAAATCTCATTCATTTTGATGAGGATCAACTTCATCTTTCAGGTCTCGTTCAGAAAAAAACTGGATCCATTCCTCTAGAAATCGAACTAACACAAAAAGGACGTGTGACAAAAGTTAATCACTTAAAACAGGCACGCCTTTCAGATTATGTGGGACACATGAATGTTGTCTTATTTGCTCCTGAAGATTTACAACTAATTAAAGGAGCACCTTCGGTTCGACGGAAATTCATTGATATGGAACTTGGACAAATTAAGCCAATCTATTTATCAGATTTAACCAATTATAATCACATCCTAAAACAAAGAAACACTTATCTAAAATCAGCTCAAACAATAGATGAAACCTTCCTTTCAGTACTAGATGATCAGCTAGTTGATTATGGATGTCGTGTAATGAATCACCGCTTAGATTTCATAAAAAAACTAGAAGCATTTGGTCGTAAGAAACATTTTGAACTTTCTAATCAGATTGAAGAGCTGTCAATATCCTATCAATCTTCTGTCAAGATAACTGACAAAGAAGACTTATCAGAATCTTTCAAAATTGCTTTAGAAAAAAGTAGGTCTAGAGATTTATTTAAAAAGAATACTGGTATTGGGCCTCATCGAGATGATATTTCTTTTTATATAAATGGGATGGATGCTAGTTTTGGAAGTCAAGGTCAACATCGTAGTCTAGTCCTCTCTATAAAATTAGCAGAAATCGAGTTAATGGAAAGTATTACTACAGAATCTCCAATATTACTACTTGACGATGTTATGAGCGAACTTGACAACACTAGACAACTAAAATTATTAGAAACGATTTCACATTCAGTTCAAACCTTTATCACAACAACAAGCTTAGATCATCTTCAAAATCTGCCAAAAAATCTAAGTATCTTTACTATTCAGGGTGGTAAAGTTAGTGTAAATAAAACTTGACAACATTGTAAAAGAACTCCTGTTTTCGCAGGAGTTCTTTTCATTTCTTTTACATAGAATAATTTGGTGCCTCATTAGTAATTTGTACATCGTGAGGGTGGCTTTCTTTCAAACCAGCACCAGACATTTCAATAAATTGAGCATTATCGTGTAGTTCTTTAAGGTTAGCTGCACCACAGTAACCCATACCAGAGCGAATACCACCAATCATTTGGAAAACAATATCAGCTGCCGCTCCTTTATAAGCAACACGACCTTCAATTCCTTCTGGAACAAGTTTATTTGCTTCATTGACAGAACCTTGGAAGTAACGATCGCTTGAACCTTTCTTCATAGCAGCAATTGATCCCATACCACGATAAGTCTTGAACTTACGTCCTTGGAAGATTTCAGTTTCGCCTGGAGCTTCATCAGTTCCAGCAAACATTGATCCAAGCATAACTGCATTTCCACCTGCAGCAAGGGCTTTTACAATATCTCCAGAATACTTGATTCCACCGTCAGCAATGATCGTTTTACCATATTCACGCGCAACAGCTGCAGCATCATAGATAGCTGTTACTTGTGGAACACCAACACCAGCAATCACACGAGTAGTACAGATAGAACCTGGTCCAATACCAACCTTGACAACGTCTACACCTGCTTCATAAAGGGCACGCGCTCCCTCAGCAGTTGCAATATTTCCAGCAATCAAAGTACGATCTGGGAAGTGAGCACGAATCTCAGCAATTTTACGCAAGACACCTGCAGAATGACCATGCGCAGTATCAATAACAATCGCATCCGCTCCTGCCTCAAAAAGAGCCTCTGCACGTTCAAATGTATCTGAAGTAACACCTACTGCACCTGCAACTAGAAGACGACCAAACTCATCTTTAGCCGCATTTGGAAACTCAATAACTTTTTCAATATCTTTGATAGTAATCAAACCAGAAAGACGACCTTCTTCATCTACTAAAGGAAGTTTTTCAATACGGTGTTCTTGAAGAATACTCTCAGCCGTTGCAAGATCTGTACCAACAGGAGCAGTAATAAGATTTTCGCTAGTCATATGGTTTGAGATTGGTTGGTTATAATCTGAAATGAAACGAAGATCTCGGTTTGTCAAAATACCAACCAATTTACGATTTTCAAGTGTTTCAACAACTGGAACACCACTGATGCGGTAACGTCCCATAAGCTCATCTGCTTCAGCAATTGTATGTTCAGGCGTCAAGAAGAAGGGGTCAATAATAACTCCATTTTCAGAACGTTTTACCTTGCGAACCTCGTCCGCTTGTTGAGCAATTGACATGTTTTTATGGATAACTCCGAGACCGCCTGCACGAGCAATAGCAATGGCCATTTGACTCTCTGTAACTGTGTCCATGGCAGCGGTAATAATTGGGATATTTAAAGTCAGATTATCTGCCAATTTAGTTGTTAAATCTGCATCGTTAGGCAACACATGACTTTCAGCTGGAATAAGCAATACATCATCAAAGGTAAAACCTTTTTTCAAAAATTTAGTGTCCCAATTAGACATTCGAAGTTTCCTCTTTTCTTTATTTTTGAGCTTGACTCTTTTTATATTGTATCTATCATACCATTCTATAAAAATTTGTCAAATGTTACAGGGGTAAATAAAAAACTATCTTTTCTTCGAGATAGAAATGATAGTTTCTTGTAAAATAAACTTAGTTAAAGTAATGAAGTCCCATTGCTCCTTTAACCTCAGATAGGGTTTGACCTGCAACTTCACGCGCTCTTTCACTACCTTTTTGAAGCATATTATAAACTTCTCCCATATCCTTAGCAAATTCAATACGGCGCTCACGAATAGGACCAAGTTCACGTTCTAATATTTCAAGTAGATAACGCTTGGTCTTCACATCACCAAGACCACCTCGTTGATAATGTTCTTTCATATCAGCAATTTCTTGAGCATCTTCTGGGCGACCAAAAACATCTAGATAATGGAAAACCATATTTCCTTCGATCTTACCTGGATCTTCCACTCGAATATGATCTGGATCTGTATACATACTCATTACTTTTTTACGCAAAGTATCCGCATCATCAGCTAAATAAATACCATTATTGAGTGATTTAGACATTTTAGCATTTCCATCTAAACCAGGCAAACGCCCTGCTCTCTCATTTTCTGGATAAATACCTTCCGGCTCTACCAAGACATCACAGTTATATGCATTGTTAAAAGAACGAACAATTTCACGAGTTTGCTCAATCATTGGTTTCTGATCTGTCCCAACAGGAACATAATTAGCCTTGAAAGCTGTGATGTCAGCTGCTTGAGCTATTGGATAGACCAAGAATCCTGTCGGAATGCTTTCTCCAAATCCTTTCTGAGCAATTTCTGTCTTGACAGTTGGATTACGCTCCAGACGTGCTAATGAAACCAGATTCATATAATACATAGACAACTCAGCTAATTCTGGAATTTGACTTTGAATAAAGATTGTTGATTTACTTGGATCCAATCCAACTGCAAGATAATCCAAAGCCACATTTCCAATAGACTCTACAATGGTTTGAGGATCTTTGGCGTGATCTGTCAAGGCTTGTTGGTCAGCCAAGAACACAAACATGTCATACTTATCCTCTTCCTGTAATAATACTCGATTTTTGAGACTTCCAACATAATGTCCAATATGCAATTTTCCTGTTGGACGGTCTCCTGTTAAAATAATGGGTTTAGTCATTTTGTTCTCCTTCGATATAGTCCCTTCAATTATAGCATTTTTTTAATGAAATAACCGTAATTTATCAAAATAAATCAGCCTTGCTATTTACGGATTTGTGTAAAGCATACTGTAAATTTAATTTACACAAAATTGACAGATAAAAATTTGAATATTTCCGTATTTTCTAGTAGAATAAATATATTACACATATAGGAGAAAAACATTGCTTACAGTATCTGATGTTTCACTACGTTTTAGTGATCGCAAACTTTTTGATGATGTCAATATCAAATTTACAGAAGGAAATACTTATGGATTAATCGGTGCTAATGGTGCCGGAAAATCAACCTTTTTAAAAATTTTAGCTGGAGATATCGAACCTACTACTGGTCACATCTCTCTTGGTCCAGATGAACGTCTCTCTGTTCTTCGTCAAAATCACTTTGACTATGAAGATGAACGTGCCATTGATGTTGTTATCATGGGAAATGAAAAACTTTATAGCATCATGAAAGAGAAAGATGCCATCTACATGAAGGAAGATTTCTCAGACGAAGATGGAGTGCGTGCTGCCGAACTCGAAGGAGAGTTTGCCGAGCTTGGAGGATGGGAAGCAGAAAGTGAAGCCTCTCAACTCCTTCAAAACCTAAATATCCCAGAAGAATTGCACTATCAAAATATGAGCGAGTTGGCCAACGGTGAAAAAGTAAAGGTTCTCCTCGCCAAAGCACTTTTTGGTAAACCAGATGTTCTTCTTTTGGACGAGCCGACCAATGGTTTGGATATCCAATCAATTACATGGCTAGAAGACTTCTTGATTGATTTTGATAACACCGTTATCGTAGTATCCCACGACCGTCACTTCTTAAACAAAGTATGTACTCACATGGCCGACCTTGACTTTGGAAAAATCAAACTCTATGTCGGGAACTACGACTTCTGGAAGGAATCTTCTGAGCTCGCTGCTAAATTGCTAGCAGACCGTAATGCTAAAGCAGAAGAAAAAATTAAGCAATTACAAGAGTTCGTTGCTCGTTTCTCTGCTAATGCTTCTAAGTCAAGACAGGCAACATCACGTAAGAAAATGCTTGATAAGATTGAGCTAGAAGAGATTGTACCATCTAGTCGTAAATATCCATTTATCAACTTTAAAGCGGAACGTGAAATTGGTAATGATCTCTTGACAGTAGAAAATCTAACTGTAAAGATTGATGGTGAGACTATTTTAGATAATATCAGCTTTATCTTGCGTCCAGGTGATAAAACAGCACTTATTGGACAAAATGACATCCAAACGACTGCATTAATTCGTGCAATCATGGGAGATATTGACTATGAAGGAACTGTCAAGTGGGGAGTAACTACTAGCCGTTCTTACTTGCCAAAAGATAACTCGGCAGATTTTGCAGGAGGAGAGTCAATCCTTGACTGGTTGCGTCAATTCGCAAGTAAAGAAGAAGATGACAATACTTTCCTACGCGGTTTCCTCGGCCGTATGCTCTTCTCTGGAGATGAAGTTAACAAACCTGTAAACGTCTTATCAGGAGGAGAAAAAGTTCGTGTCATGCTTTCAAAACTCATGCTCTTGAAATCAAATGTGCTTGTCCTCGATGATCCAACCAATCACTTGGACTTGGAATCTATCTCAAGTTTAAACGACGGATTGAAAAACTTTAAAGAATCAATCATCTTTGCCAGCCATGACCACGAGTTTATTCAAACTCTAGCTAACCATATCATTGTCTTGTCTAAAAATGGCGTCATTGACCGTATCGATGAAACCTATGATGAATTCCTAGAAAATGCAGAAGTACAAGCAAAAGTTAAAGAACTTTGGAAAGACTAAATAAAACTTCAAAACTCAGTTGGATTAGCCAGCTGAGTTTTCTAACATTTTATGAGGTAACATGAAATTATTTTTTAAAACATATTGGACCTATTTTATTTCTGTCATCATTCCTATAGTCATTATGACAGGAGTATACCTATCTCAAGGTATCTACTGGAATAGCGATACATCTCCACTATTAGGAGATGGCTTTCATCAATACGTTATTTTTGATGTAGCTTTACGAAATATCCTACATGGAAATGGTAGTCTGTTTTACACCTTTACAAGTGGCCTCGGATTGAATTTCTATGCCCTATCTAGTTATTACTTGGGTAGTTTCTTTTCACCACTAGTTTACTTTTTTGATCTAAAAAATATGCCAGATGCTGTCTATCTGACAACTCTCTTAAAATTTGGATTGATTGGTCTGTCAACCTTCTTTAGTTTAAATAAATTATTTAAAAATATTCCGAAATCTTTAAAACTAGCTTTATCTACTTCCTATGCTCTGATGAGTTTCACTGTTAGTCAACTAGAGATAAAAACCTGGCTGGATGTTTTTATCTTGATTCCTTTAATTATAACTGGTTTACACCTACTTATAACTGAAAAGAAATCCTCATTATACTTTACAAGTCTGTCAATCTTATTTATCCAAAACTATTATTTTGGCTATATGACAGCATTATTTCTTATTTTCTGGTATATCTGCCAAATTTCTTGGGACTTTAAAACTCGAAAATCATCTTTTCTTGATTTCATAATCACCTCCTTTTTAGCTGGTATGGCTAGTTTGATTATGACTATTCCCACTCTGTTTGATTTACAGACACACGGGGAAAAATTGACTGAAATTACAAAGTTTCAAACTGAAAGTAGCTGGTATCTTGATCTCTTTGCTAAGCAATTTATTGGTTCCTTTGACACAACAAAGTATGGGGCCATCCCAATGATTTTTGTTGGACTACTCCCCTTTATTTTGACCATTTTATTTTTTACGCTGAAATCTATTAAGTTTCACGTGAAACTTATCTATGCAATCTTCTTTACATTTCTAATTGCAAGCTTTTATATTGAAGCTCTTGATTTATTTTGGCAAGGCATGCATACTCCAAACATGTTTTTACATCGCTATGCTTGGATTTTCTCTACCTTGTTAATTTACACAGCAGCGGAAGTCTTAAATCGTCTGAAAGAAATTAAAATCTGGAATTTTTTAGTTTCGCTTTTTCTTATAGTAACAGGATTTTTCGCTACCATCTATCTAAAATCACATTATTCTTTTTTAACAAATTTGAATATTCTGCTTACTCTTGAATTTTTGGTTGTCTATTCGCTTTTACTCCTTGCAGTTATCAAAAAGTTTATCTCTGTAAACCTATTTGCCATTCTAATCTCTTTATTTATAATGGTTGAAATGAGTTTAAATGCTTCATCTCAAATGGATGGAATTGCTAAGGAATGGGGATTTGCTTCTCGAAGTGCATATAGTAGAGATATCCCAGCTATGGAATCTTTCTCAACATATATTGGGAATTCATTTACTCGTACTGAGAAACTAGAGACTCAGACAGGAAATGACAGTATGAAATTTAACTACAATGGAATCTCTCAATTTTCATCTGTTCGAAATCGTTCAGCAAGCTCTACTTTAGATAAACTTGGTTTTAAATCCTCTGGGACCAATCTCAATCTCCGTTATGCCAATAATAGTATTTTGGCTGATAGTTTATTTGGCATCCAGTACAATATCTCAGAAAGTCCTATTGATAAGTATGGTTTTAAAGATATCTATCAAAAAGATAATCTTACCCTATATGAAAACCAGTTCTCTCTTCCGATTGCCTTTGCTAGTCAATCTGTTTACAATGATGTCAAGTTCACTGAACACACTCTAGATAATCAGGCCTCGTTTTTAAATCAACTTGCTGACGTCAATTTTGATTATTTTTTTCCAATACCCTATGAAAAAACAGAGAATACTGATGATTTGATTAGTGTCACAAGTTCTTCAAATGAGGATGCAGCAATCCAATATCAAATTGAAGTGCCAGAAAACAGTCAAGTTTATCTTTCTTTCACAAACCTTCACTTTTCTAATGACAAACAAAAGAAGATTGACATCCTTGTCAATGGGAAAAAGAAAACTTTTACAACTGATAATGCATTCTCCTTCTTTAATCTAGGCTATACAAAAGAGAAAAAGACTTTCAATATCAATGTTAGTTTCCCTGGAAATTCACAAGTATCATTTGAATCTCCTACCTTCTATCGTTTAGATACCCAAACTTTCACCGAGGCAATTCAAAAAATTAAAGAACAACCTGTCGCAGTATCAACTTCTAAAAACAAAGTCTTTGCTAGATATGATGTTAAACAAGATACGTCCATTTTCTTCACCATTCCTTATGACAAAGGTTGGTCTGCCTACCAAGATGGTAAGAAAATAGAAATTAAACAAGCTCAAACTGGATTTATGAAAGTTGATGTTTCCAAGGGGAAAGGAACTATTACACTTTCCTTCATTCCCAATGGTTTTATTACTGGAGCAATCTGTTCCTTTACTTCTCTCTTACTATTTGGAATCTATAATCACAGACGAAAGTCATCTAAGACATAAAAAATCGACCAGTTGCTTGGTCGATTTTTTTAATCTTCCTCCATTTTCTTAGGTTGATAGGCTAGCATACCTAAACCAGTAAATAGGGCTAATATCACAACAAGGAAAATGACTTGATGATGAATATTTCCTGTCATAGAAATTGTTTGTCGTAATCCCGAAACTGAATAACTCATTGGTAACCAAGGATTAATGGCTCTAAAGAAATCATTTGTCAAAGCAAGTGGGTAAGTACCTGCACTTGATGCTAACTGTAATAAAAGCAAAATAAGAGAAAAGAAAGCTCCTATACGGCTATTCCATGTTGTTAAAGCGGTTACCATGGACATGAATACTAAACTTGTTAGGATAATGAGAATAAATGTTCTCATCTCATGATTTGCAGTTAGACCAATAAGATGGACTCCTCCATATACTAAAATCCCTGCTAAAACAGCTATAATACCATTTATTTCAGCCCGAGATTTCAACCAAGCCCAGCGGCTCTCTGGATGACGTCCTGAAGGCAACTTCGCAAAGATCATATTCGTTGATATTGCTGCAACAAAGAGAGCAACTGATATCATATAAGGAGCCATTGCAATTCCATTTACAGGAACTTGGTCATTGTCAGTTTTGGATAGACTGAGAGGATTTGACAAAATCTCTGCATTTTTAGATTCTGTTGATGCTGACTTGAGTTGATCACTAGCATTACCTAATCCTTGTCCCAAAGAAGCAACTCCTATCTGTAAACCTTCCAATCCAGAAGTTAACTTTGTTCCACCTTCTGCAAGTTTCCCAGATCCATCTGCCAATTTATTAGCTCCACTTTCTAATTGAGAAGCACCTGAAATTAACTGACTAGATTTGTCAGCTAGTTTGTTAGATCCTGACTGCAATTTATCAACTCCTGCTATCAATTCTTGACTCTTTTGATTCAATTGACTGGAGCCAGTTGATAATTTTTCAATACCAGACACTAATTCTGGAGTTTTTTCAACTAATTGACCAACTCCTGCTGTCAAGTTAGATGATTTTTGTGTCAAGGTAGTTGAGCCTGAAACTAGTTGATCCAAACTACCTGTCAAGGTAGAATTCTTTTCACTTAGTTGACTTGCGCCTTGAGAAACTTTATCAACACCTGTAGTATATACCTTTACACCTAATGCAATCGACTGACTGTCAGGAACTAATTTGCTAGTAACAGCTCCTTGTATCTCTGTTAATCCACTTGACAATCCTGTCAAAGAAGTAGAAGCAATCGGTAATACTTGATTAGCTTGATTTTTTAAAATCGAAAGATTAGAAGATTTATTTTGTAAGTTTTCTAAACTTCCCTGTAAACCTTTAACTAAAGCTACAATTGACTGAGCCGATTGAATACTATCAGTCGAATTTTGAGATACAGAAGCACTTATTTCAGCTTGTTGCTCACTTGTCAAAGATTGATAAGCTGCTGTCGATTGAATATTGGCTAATGTAGTCGCTTTATCAGACTGAGCACTTGCTAACATTTGATTAGAAAGAGATACTATACTTGATAAAACAGAATCTAATTGTTTTGTATCTCCAACATCAATATTTTGAATGGCTTGATTTAACTGATTCAGACCAGAAGATAATTGATTAATTTGATTTTTTTTCCCAGACGAAGCATCTAACTTGCTAGAAAGTTGTTGAATCCCTTCACTTAATTGCTCCACCCCCATTCGAAGTGTAGCTAATTGATTAGATAACTGATTAGCACCTGTTGCAAGATTTCCCACTCCATTTGTATAGGCACTAACACCAGATGAAAATTGATTAAGACCAGCATTAAGCTGAGAAACACCGCCAGTATAGGACTCTACACCAGTATATAGTTGATTGATTCCTCCTACTAATTCAGGACTTTTAGAAGATAATTGACCTAATCCGCTATCTAGTTGACTCACTGCACCAGTATATGTAACTAAACCACTATTAAAATTTCCTAAGCCAAGATGAAGTTGTTCGACACCAGAAACATAAGAGTATAATCCTCTAGTAAACTGTTCCGTTCCATTTGAAAATGTTAAACTTGAATCTGCTAAAGAGTGTAGGTTAGTAGTTAATGTTTGACTTCCTGTCACTAATTGATTAGCTCCATCAGTTAATTTTTCACTACCTGAAGCTGCTTGACTCATACCATCCTTTAAATCGACCATTTTATTGAATAAAGCTTTAGTATAGGTCTCGGTTACATTGGTAGAAACACTCTGCTTTAATTGTGTCATAGCAGAATCACTCATCTTGCTGGCAATAAAACTATGACCACTTGAAGTCTGATAATCGATTTGCATTTGCTCTGGATGATCCGTTAAAATAGAAGATGCTTTTTCAGATAAATCACTTGGTAAAGTTACTACCATATAGTAATCGCCATTTTCTAAACCCTTCTTACCTTCTTCTTCATCTACAAAATGAAAATCCAAGGATTTATTTTGCTCTAAATTAGACACCATGTCTTTTCCTATAGACATGCTATTACCATTATAAGAGGCCTCTTTATCATTATTGACAACGGCCACAGGTAAGTCAGACAATTGACCATATGGATCCCACATTGATGACAAAAATATGATATTGTACAGAGCTGGAATAAGAGAAATCCCTATCATGACAATAATAAAGGTTGGTTTTTTTAAAATTGCTTTCCATTCTTTAAACATAGTTTCTCCTTTTTTAAACATATTGTCTAAAATTTTGATATAATAGATTATACATTAAAAAATCTAAATTACAAGATAAAAAATCCATTTTTAGACATATAGTCTAATTTGTTTACAAGGAGGAAATATGCAAGAAAGTAACAAACGCTTAAAAACAAAGAGAACTATTGAAAATGCTATGGTACAATTACTAATGGAACAACCATTTGATCAAATTTCTACTGTCAAGTTAGCAGAAAAAGCCGGAATTAGTCGTTCCAGCTTCTATACGCACTATAAGGATAAGTATGATATGATCGAGCACTATCAAAGCAAGCTATTTCATACATTTGAATATATTTTTCAAAAACATGCTCATCACAAAAGAGATGCTATTTTAGAAGTATTTGAATATCTAGAGTCAGAACCACTTCTGGCTGCTCTTCTTTCTGAAAATGGGACCAAAGAAATCCAAAATTTCTTACGAAATAAACTTCATATCATGCTCAGTACAGATTTACAAAAGCGATTTATGCAACTGAATCTCAATACCACTGAATTAGAATATAGTAGTATTTATCTAACTCACGCACTTTTTGGTGTCTGCCAAACTTGGATTGCACATGGAAAAAAAGAAAGTCCTCAAGAAATAACAGACTTCCTTATGAAGATGCTTGGTGATACAAATTGATACAAAAAGAGGAACACAGTTGTGTTCCCTTTTATCTATACTCCGCCAGTAGGACTCGAACCTACGACATCATGATTAACAGTCATGCGCTACTACCAACTGAGCTATGGCGGATAAAATAGTCCGTACGGGATTCGAACCCGTGTTACCGCCGTGAAAAGGCGGTGTCTTAACCCCTTGACCAACGGACCTTCTATCTGTAGCAGATATAACCATTATATCAATTTCTTACTAATTGTCAATCACTTTTGAGATTTTTTATCTAAAATATCTTTTAACTTTCTAATTTTTAACCTTGAAATAGGACAGCGATGATCTTCATAGAAAACAACTTCTAGATTCTTTCGGTCAATTTCTCTGATATTGCCTATATTTACCAAAAATGACTTATGAGGAGAATAAAATCGTTGGGTATGTTTATCCTTTTCCTGAATATCTGTCATGGTACCGTAAAATTCTTTGGCAAAATTCTTACCAATAATGCGCAATTTATGAGAGACTCCTGTCGTTTCAATATACAAAATATCATGGTAAGGAATTTTTAAATCATTTCCCTTGTAATTGTAATCAAAATAATCTACAACATCTTCATTTTCAAGTAACATACTCTTCGTGTAGAAAATATTTTGCTCAATTCTCTTCTTGAACATCTCATCATTGATATCCTTATCAACGAAATCTAGGGCTGATACCTGGTATTTATAGGTCAAAGTCGCAAACTCTGATCGACTGGTGATAAAGACGATAATAGCGTAAGGATTGTAATGACGAATGAGCTGAGCCACTTCAAATCCCTTTTTCTCAATTCCATGAATATCAATATCTAGGAAATAAAGCTGATTTACTTCATCGTTTTCAATGTATTCTTCAAATTCACGGACTTTTCCCGTTGTCTTGTATGATATTGGAATATTCGATTCTTTCGAAATTTCATCCAATATTCTCTCTAGTCTCACTTGATGTTCAATAACATCTTCTAAAATTAAAACTTTCATTCAAATTCCCTCTTAAATCTAATAATTTGTCTAAATGTACTGCCTTCCATCTCTGTTTCTAAAATAATATTGTTGTACTTATCTAGTAGTTCTTTCACATTATTTAATCCTACTCCGCGATTTCTTCCCTTAGTAGAGAATCCTAAAGCAAATAGATCTCCTGAAGGAGTCATCGTCATTTTACATGAATTCTGAATCACAATCACTGTTTCAGTTTCCATTTTAATAACTGCTACTTCCATCTGCTTTTTATAACTATCGGCCGATCCTTCGACAGCATTATTCAATAAAACGCTAATGATACGAACCAAATCCAATAGTTCAATTGGGAGCTTGGTAATCGTATCTTTTACTTCCAGTGTAAACTCTACACCATTATTTCGAGCATAGACAATGGACTGAGCAACCAAACTTCGTAAAGCTGAATCTTCTATATTGTTCAAATCAAAGTAAGTGTACTTATCTGAACGCAGTTTATAATTTGCTTTGACCAAAACTTCATTATAAACTCTGTCAATTTCCTGTAAATTACCACTGTCAATTGCCATCTGCATGCTGACAAGCATCCCAGCATAGTCATGTCGAAAACCACGAATTTCATTATACAGACCGACAATTTCATCTGTGTAGTTTTGTAAATGTTTCTGTTCAAATTTCTTCTGCTTCAAAGCAATCTCTTTTTCTATTTGTTCTTTATGCGAATTCATTGCAAAGAAGGTCAAAAGGAGAGAAATAAAGACGATAGATGATAAAATACTTCCAAAACTATTCAAATGTTTAATTGTACTTACCATATCTGAAACGAAAGATACAATATGTAGCAGTAGTAAAGCAAAAAAGACTTTTTTCAAAAAAGGATATAGGTAGTCTTTGTCAAAATAGTTTAGTTCCAAATGGAAATAACGAATGATTGTTACGATAACGACATAAGTCAACACCGTTACAACGAAAAAGAATAGGCCATAATATTGTAAAACAAAATTGTCTCCTGTTATAGAGGAGAAAGTTACGGACAGAAAGTTATGAGTGCTCTCATATAAAAGAGTTAGTAGTAAACTTAAGAATAGTCCTCTATCCCTCTCATACTGTTTAATCCATCGAAAATAGGAATATAACCCCAAAGGAAATAAAAATGTTGCAATCCCTAACCCATGTAAAGATAGAAAATAGAAGAAAAGTTCAAGTACTACTTCTACTAGTAATGTATAAGCACCAAAAACGTATAGTTCCTTTGCTTTTATTTGACCTTTACAAATTAAATGGTAACTGTGACAAATGATTACAAGATATAATATCAAATCTACTAATAAGAAAAAATCCATTCTGCTACTCCTTTATCTTCTTCTAAAGAAATTAAATATACCAACTAATTTTTCATCTATTCTCCTCATCTCCCCACCTCGAATCTTTTGCAAGTCTTTTTCCTTCAAGGCTACAAACTGTTCCAATTTAACTGTGTTTTTCATAATAAAATCTCCTAAATATTTTTTTGTAAGCTAACTTACAAAAACTATTATACAAAATGGAATTTCATTTTAAATAAAATTCTCTCAACTGTCATTTTTTTCTCCCCAAGTGTACTTTTTTAAGAAAAAAGCTGGGAAAATTCCCAGCTTTGCTACTATATTGATCCCAGCAGGATTCGAACCTGCGACCGTTCGCTTAGAAGGCGAATGCTCTATCCAGCTGAGCTATGAGACCTAACACAATCATTCTACCAAAAATTCAATTAAAAAGTTACAATTTTCTTATTTATGATAGGGAGAGCCCTGCTGAATCGTAAAAGCGCGATAGATTTGTTCAACAAGAACTAGTCTCATTAACTGATGGGGCAAGGTTAAGCGACCAAAACTAACAGAAAGATTGGCTCTCTTTTTTACAGCTGATGATAATCCTAAACTCCCTCCAATAATAAAGGTAAGAGTAGAAAATCCTTTTATAGAAGCTTCTTCTAACTGCTTACTAAATTCTTCCGAGGAGAAAGCTTTCCCTTCAATAGCTAACGCAATAACAAAATCACGGTCAGCAACTTTTGATAAAATTCTCTGCCCTTCTATTTCTAAAATCTTTTGATTTTCTGACTCACTGGCCTTATCTGGTGTTTTTTCATCTGCTAGCTCAATCATTTCAAGCTTAGCAAATCGAGAAATTCGTTTTGAATACTCTGCGATACCATCTTTTAAGTACTTTTCTTTCAGTTTTCCAACTGTTACAACTTTAATTTTCATGACTCTATTCTAACATATTCTCTATTTTTTCACATCTTATTCACAAAATAAAAGGTTAATTTTAACCGAGAAAACCACAGATTTTTGGAAGTTATCCACAATCTGTGAAAAACTTTTGTGTTTAAGTTATAATTAAGCTAGTCAGTTTATACTTTCAGTAATTCAAACATATGGAGGCAAATATGAAACATCTAAAAACATTTTATAAAAAATGGTTTCAATTATTAGTCGTTATCGTCATTAGCTTTTTTAGTGGAGCCTTGGGTAGCTTTTCAATAACTCAACTAACTCAAAAAAGTAGTGTAAGCAACTCTAACAACAATAGTACTATTACACAAACTGCCTATAAGAACGAAAATTCAACAACGCAGGCTGTTAATAAAGTAAAAGATGCCGTTGTTTCTGTTATTACTTATTCAGCAAATAGACAAAATAGCGTATTTGGTAATGATGATACTGATACAGATTCTCAGCAAATCTCTAGTGAAGGATCTGGCGTTATTTATAAAAAGAATGATAAAGAAGCTTACATCGTCACCAATAATCACGTTATAAATGGCGCCAGCAAAGTAGATATTCGATTGTCAGATGGGACTAAAGTACCTGGAGAAATTGTCGGAGCTGACACTTTCTCTGATATTGCTGTCGTCAAAATCTCTTCAGAAAAAGTTACAACAGTAGCTGAGTTTGGTAATTCTAGCAAGTTAACCGTAGGAGAAACTGCTATTGCTATTGGTAGCCCGTTAGGTTCTGAGTATGCAAATACTGTCACTCAAGGTATCGTATCTAGTCTTAATCGAAATGTATCTTTAAAATCTGAAGATGGACAAGCCATTTCTACAAAAGCCATCCAAACTGATACTGCTATTAACCCAGGTAACTCTGGTGGCCCACTAATCAATATTCAAGGACAGGTTATCGGAATTACCTCAAGTAAAATTGCCACAAATGGAGGAACCTCTGTAGAAGGCCTTGGTTTCGCAATACCTGCAAATGATGCTATCAATATTATTGAACAGTTGGAAAAGAACGGAAAAGTGACGCGTCCAGCTTTGGGCATCCAAATGGTCAATCTCTCAAATATTAATACAAGTGATATTAGAAGACTGAATATTCCAAGCAGTGTAACATCTGGTGTAGTTGTTCGTTCTGTGCAAAGTAATATGCCTGCAAATGGTCACCTTGAAAAATACGATGTTATTACAAAAGTAGATGACAAAGAGATTGCTTCATCAACAGACTTACAAAGTGCTCTTTACAATCATTCTATCGGAGACACTATTAAAATAACTTACTATCGTAACGGTAAAGAAGAAACTACATCTATTAAACTTGACAAGAGTTCAGGTGATTTAGAATCTTAATTGACATCTATGTAAAGAAAACTTTACATAAGAGAAAAGATGTGTTAGTGTAGAATCATGGAAAAATTTGAAATGATTTCTATCACAGATATACAAAAAAATCCTTATCAACCTCGAAAAGAATTTGATAGAGAAAAACTAGATGAACTAGCACAGTCTATCAAAGAAAATGGGATCATTCAACCGATTATTGTTCGTCAATCTCCTGTAATTGGTTATGAAATCCTTGCAGGAGAGAGACGCTATCGGGCTTCACTTTTAGCTGGTCTAAGGTCTATCCCTGCTGTTGTTAAACAGCTTTCAGACCAAGAGATGATGGTCCAGTCCATTATTGAAAATTTACAAAGAGAAAATTTAAACCCAATAGAAGAAGCACGCGCCTATGAATCTCTCGTAGAGAAAGGATTCACCCATGCTGAAATTGCAGATAAAATGGGCAAGTCTCGTCCATATATCAGCAACTCCATTCGTTTGCTTTCCTTGCCAGAACAGATTCTCTCAGAAGTAGAAAATGGCAAACTATCACAAGCGCATGCTCGTTCGCTAGTTGGGTTGAATAAGGAACAACAAGACTATTTCTTTCAACGGATTATAGAAGAAGATATTTCTGTAAGGAAGTTAGAAGCTCTTCTGACAGAGAAAAAACAAAAGAAACTGCAAGAAAATGATCATTTCATACAAAATGAAGAAGAACAGTTAAAAAAACTACTCGGATTAGATGTAGAAATCAAACTATCTAAAAAAGATAGTGGAAAAATCATTATTTCTTTTTCAAACCAAGAAGAATACAGTAGAATTATCAACAGCCTGAAATAAGGCTGTTCTTTTATTTTTTTATCTCACAAGGTTATCCACTATATTTTTCAATAAAAAGCTTAATAAATCAATAGTTTCTGACTTTATCCCCAACCTGTGGATAAAACTTGATAACATTGTGGATTATTTCCCACAGCTTGTGGAAAATTCTTACTATCTATGGTAAAATAAGTCTAGCATTAAACTTTTAAATAGTAAAGGAGGAGGGATGATTGAAAGAAAAACAATTTTGGAATCGTATCTTAGAATTTGCGCAAGAAAGACTAACTCGATCCATGTATGATTTCTATGCTATTCAAGCTGAACTCATCAAAGTAGAGGAAAATGTTGCTACTATATTTTTACCACGATCTGAAATGGAAATGGTCTGGGAAAAACAACTAAAAGATATTATTGTAGTTGCTGGATTTGAAATTTATGATGCTGAGATAACTCCCCACTATATTTTCACCAAACCTCAAGATACGGCTATCTCACAAGTTGAAGAAGCTACAAATTCAACTCTTTATGATTATAGTCCAAAGTTAGCATCTATTCCTTATTCGGATACTGGGTTAAAAGAAAAGTATACCTTTGATAATTTTATTCAAGGGGATGGAAATGTTTGGGCAGTATCAGCCGCTTTGGCTGTCTCTGAAGATTTGGCCTTGACATATAATCCTCTTTTTATCTATGGAGGACCTGGGCTTGGTAAGACTCACCTGTTAAACGCTATTGGAAATGAAATTCTAAAAAATATTCCAAATGCGCGTGTCAAATACATACCCGCTGAAAGCTTTATTAATGACTTTCTTGATCACCTAAGACTTGGGGAAATGGAAAAGTTTAAAAAAACCTATCGTAGTCTTGATCTTTTGTTAATCGATGATATCCAGTCACTCAGCGGAAAAAAAGTCGCAACTCAGGAAGAATTTTTCAATACTTTTAATGCCCTTCATGACAAGCAAAAACAGATTGTCCTAACCAGTGATAGAAGTCCAAAGCATTTAGAAGGACTCGAAGAAAGGCTTGTCACTCGCTTTAGTTGGGGGTTAACCCAAACTATCACACCTCCTGACTTTGAAACACGCATTGCCATTTTACAAAGTAAAACGGAACATTTAGGCTACAATTTTCAAAGTGATACTCTAGAATACCTAGCTGGGCAATTTGATTCAAATGTTCGAGATCTTGAGGGAGCTATCAACGACATCACTTTAATTGCCCGAGTAAAAAAAATCAAGGATATCACTATTGATATTGCTGCAGAAGCTATTAGAGCTCGCAAACAAGATGTTAGCCAAATGCTCGTCATCCCAATTGACAAAATCCAAAATGAAGTTGGTAACTTTTATGGTGTCAGTATCAAAGAAATGAAGGGAAGCAGACGCCTTCAAAATATTGTTTTAGCCCGTCAAGTAGCCATGTATTTATCTAGAGAACTAACAGATAATAGTCTTCCAAAAATTGGGAAGGAATTTGGTGGAAAAGACCATACAACAGTCATTCATGCCCATGCAAAAATTAAATCTTTGATTGATGAAGACGATAATTTACGTTTAGAAATTGAATCCATCAAAAAGAAAATCAAATAACTTGTGGATAACTTTTACTTTATTATCTTTTTTATCCACATTTTTTAAACAAGCCCAAAAACTAGGTATGCCTTACTTTTAGTCTGTTTTCCACAGATTTCACAGACTCTATTATTACTATTATCCTTCTAATACTAAAAATAAATAAAGGAGAATCCATGATTCATTTTTCAATTAATAAAAATTTATTTCTACAAGCCTTAAATACTACTAAGAGAGCTATTAGCTCTAAAAATGCCATTCCTATTTTATCAACCGTAAAAATTGACGTAACCAATGAAGGTGTTACTTTAATTGGTTCAAATGGTCAAATTTCAATTGAAAATTTTATTTCTCAAAAAAATGAAGATGCTGGTTTGTTAATTACTTCTTTAGGTTCGATCCTTCTTGAAGCTTCTTTCTTCATCAATGTTGTATCTAGTCTACCTGATGTGACTCTTGATTTTAAAGAAATTGAACAAAATCAAATTGTTTTAACCAGCGGTAAATCAGAAATTACCCTAAAAGGAAAAGATAGTGAACAATATCCACGAATCCAAGAAATTTCAGCAAGCACTCCTTTGGTTCTTGAAACAAAATTGCTCAAGAAAATTATTAATGAAACAGCTTTTGCTGCAAGTACACAAGAGAGTCGTCCAATTTTGACAGGTGTTCATTTTGTATTGAGTCAACACAAAGAGTTAAAAACAGTGGCAACAGACTCTCATCGTCTAAGCCAGAAAAAATTAACGCTTGAGAAAAATAGTGATGATTTTGATGTCGTGATTCCTAGCCGTTCTCTACGCGAATTTTCAGCGGTATTTACAGATGATATCGAAACTGTAGAGATTTTCTTTGCCAATAACCAAATCCTCTTTAGAAGCGAAAATATTAGCTTCTATACTCGTCTCCTCGAAGGGAACTATCCTGACACAGATCGTTTGATTCCAACGGACTTTAATACTACTATTACTTTTGATGTTGTAAACTTACGCCAGTCAATGGAACGTGCTCGTCTTTTATCAAGTGCTACTCAAAATGGTACTGTGAAACTTGAAATTAAAGATGGGATTGTTAGCGCCCATGTTCACTCTCCAGAAGTTGGTAAAGTAAACGAAGAAATCGATACTGATCAGGTTACTGGTGAAGATTTGACCATTAGTTTCAACCCAACTTACTTGATTGATTCTCTTAAGGCTTTAAATAGCGAAAAGGTGACCATTAGCTTTATCTCAGCTGTTCGTCCATTTACTCTTGTGCCAGCAGATACTGACGAAGACTTCATGCAACTTATCACCCCAGTTCGTACAAATTAAGTGAAAGAGGTTGAGCTCAGCTCGCCTCTTTTATGATATAATCGAAAAAGAAAAGGAGAGTAGTATGTATCAAGTTGGAAATTTTGTTGAGATGAAAAAACCACATGCTTGCACCATCAAGTCAACAGGAAAAAAAGCTAATCGTTGGGAAATTACACGTGTAGGAGCAGATATCAAAATAAAGTGCAGTAATTGTGACCATGTTGTCATGATGGGGCGCTATGATTTTGATCGAAAAATGAATAAAATTATTGACTGAAAACCCTTAGTTAGAGGGTTAGCAAGTTTTCCCTTTTTGTGTTATAATATTAGGGATTGAAATGAAAACGGAGAATGAGAAAATATGGCTTTAACAGCAGGTATCGTTGGTTTGCCAAACGTTGGTAAATCAACACTATTTAATGCAATTACAAAAGCAGGAGCAGAGGCTGCAAACTATCCATTTGCGACGATTGATCCAAACGTTGGAATGGTTGAGGTTCCAGATGAACGCCTACAAAAATTGACTGAAATGATCACTCCTAAAAAGACAGTTCCAACAACATTTGAATTTACAGATATCGCAGGAATTGTAAAAGGAGCTTCAAAAGGAGAAGGACTAGGGAATAAATTCTTGGCCAATATCCGTGAAGTAGATGCGATTGTTCATGTAGTTCGTGCTTTTGATGATGAAAATGTTATGCGTGAGCAAGGACGTGAAGACGCCTTTGTGGATCCACTTGCAGATATTGACACCATTAACCTGGAATTGATTCTTGCAGACTTAGAATCAGTCAATAAGCGTTATGCGCGTGTAGAAAAGATGGCACGCACGCAAAAAGATAAAGAATCAGTAGCAGAGTTTAATGTTCTTCAAAAGATTAAACCAGTCCTTGAAGATGGAAAATCAGCTCGTACAATCGAATTTACAGATGAGGAACAAAAAGTTGTCAAAGGTCTTTTCCTTTTGACAACTAAACCAGTTCTTTATGTTGCTAATGTTGACGAGGATGTGGTTTCAGAACCTGACTCTATCGACTATGTCAAACAAATTCGTGAATTTGCAGCGACAGAAAATGCTGAAGTAGTCGTCATTTCTGCGCGTGCTGAGGAAGAAATTTCTGAATTGGACGATGAAGATAAAAAAGAGTTTCTTGAAGCCATTGGTTTGACAGAATCAGGTGTAGATAAGTTGACGCGTGCAGCTTACCACTTGCTTGGATTGGGAACTTACTTCACAGCCGGTGAAAAAGAAGTTCGCGCTTGGACTTTCAAACGTGGTATGAAGGCTCCTCAAGCAGCTGGGATTATCCACTCAGACTTTGAAAAAGGATTTATTCGTGCAGTAACCATGTCATATGAGGATTTAGTGAAATACGGATCTGAAAAGGCCGTAAAAGAAGCTGGACGCTTGCGTGAAGAAGGAAAAGAATATATCGTTCAAGACGGCGATATCATGGAATTCCGCTTTAATGTCTAAAAAATTTAATGAATAGTGTCACTTAGGTTGGAAAAAATTCCAACCCTTTTGGCTTTTGAAAGGAAAAATAAATGAGCAAATTACTTGTAGGATTAGGAAATCCAGGGGATAAATATTTTGAAACAAAACACAATGTTGGTTTTATGTTGATTGACCAACTAGCGAAGAAACAGAATGTTACTTTTACACACGATAAGATATTTCAAGCTGACCTAGCATCCTTTTTCCTAAATGGAGAAAAAATTTATCTTGTCAAACCAACGACCTTTATGAATGAAAGTGGAAAAGCGGTTCATGCTTTATTGACTTATTATGGTTTGGATATTGAAGATTTACTCGTCATTTACGACGATCTTGACATGGAAGTTGGGAAAATTCGTTTAAGAACAAAAGGCTCAGCGGGTGGTCATAATGGTATCAAGTCTATTATTCAACATATTGGAACTCAGGTCTTTAATCGTGTTAAGATAGGAATTGGAAGACCTAAAAATGGTATGTCAGTTGTTAACCATGTTTTGAGTAAGTTTGACAAGGATGATTATATTGGTATTTTACAGTCTATTGACAAAGTTGACGATTCTGTAAACTACTATTTACAAGAGAAAAACTTTGAAAAAACGATGCAGAGGTATAACGGATAAATGGTGACCTTATTAGATTTATTCTCAGAAAATGATCAGATAAAAAAATGGCATCAAAATCTGACAGATAAGAAAAGACAATTAATGTTAGGCTTGTCAACTTCTACAAAAGCTTTAGCAATTGCTAGTAGTTTGAGACAGGAAGATAAGATTGTGTTGTTGACGTCAACTTATGGAGAAGCAGAAGGACTTGTTAGTGATCTTATCTCTATCTTGGGTGAGGAACTTGTCTATCCATTTTTGGTAGATGACTCCCCTATGGTCGAGTTTTTGATGTCTTCACAAGAAAAAATCATTTCACGGGTTGAAGCCTTGCGTTTTTTGACTAATTCATCTAAGAAAGGGATTTTAGTTTGTAATATCGCAGCAAGTCGATTGATTTTACCGTCTCCAAATATATTCAAAGATAGTATTGTAAAAATAACAGTTGGTGAAGAATATGACCAACACGCGCTTATCCATCAGTTAAAGGAAATAGGCTATCGAAAGGTTACACAAGTACAAACTCAGGGCGAATTTAGTCTTCGAGGAGATATTTTAGATATTTTTGAAATATCCCAGTTAGAACCTTGCCGAATTGAGTTTTTTGGTGATGAAGTAGATGGTATCAGGTCGTTTGAAGTCGAAACACAATTATCAAAAGAAAATCAGACAGAACTCACAATCTTTCCAGCTAGCGACATACTTTTGAGAGAAAAGGATTATCAACGAGGTCAGTCAGCTTTAGAAAAACAAATTTCAAAAACGTTATCACCTATTTTAAAATCATACTTAGAAGAAATTCTTTCAAGTTTTCACCAAAAACAAATTCATTCTGATTCCCGGAAATTTTTATCTTTGTGTTATGACAAGATATGGACTGTTTTTGACTATATTGAAAAAGATACCCCAATATTCTTTGATGATTATCAAAAATTAATGAATCAGTATGAAGTATTTGAAAGAGAATTAGCACAATACTTTACAGAAGAATTACAGAACAGTAAAGCATTTTCTGAGATGCAGTATTTTGCAGATACAGAGCATATCTATAAAAAACAGAGTCCGGTTACCTTTTTCTCTAATATGCAAAAGGGTTTAGGAAATCTCAAGTTTGATCAAATTTATCAATTTAATCAATATCCTATGCAGGAGTTTTTCAATCAATTTTCTTTTCTAAAAGAAGAAATTGAGCGATACAAAAAAATGGATTATACTATTATTCTGCAGTCTAGCAATTCAATGGGAAGTAAAACATTGGAGGATGTGTTAGAGGAATATCAGATTAAATTGGATTCTAGAGATAAGTCAAGAATCTGTCAAGAATCTGTAAACTTAATCGAGGGCAATCTCAGACATGGTTTTCATTTTGTAGATGAAAAAATTCTGGTGATTACTGAACATGAGATTTTTCAAAAGAAATTAAAACGTCGTTTTCGAAGACAACATGTTTCAAATGCAGAGCGCTTAAAAGATTATAATGAACTTGAAAAAGGGGACTACGTTGTTCACCACATTCATGGAATTGGTCAATACCTAGGAATTGAAACCATTGAAATCAAAGGGATTCACCGCGATTATGTTAGCGTCCAATACCAAAATGGTGATCAAATTTCTATCCCAGTAGAACAGATTCATCTACTGTCTAAATATATTTCAAGTGATGGGAAAGATCCTAAACTCAATAAATTAAATGACGGTCATTTTAAAAAAGCAAAGCAAAAAGTTAAGAACCAGGTAGAGGATATAGCTGACGATTTAATTAAACTTTATTCTGAACGCAGCCAGTTGAAGGGTTTTGCTTTCTCAGCTGATGATGAAGATCAACATGCTTTTGATGATGCCTTCCCTTATGTTGAAACGGATGATCAACTTCGTAGTGTTGAGGAAATCAAGAGAGATATGCAGGCTTCTCAACCAATGGATCGACTTTTAGTTGGGGATGTTGGTTTTGGAAAGACTGAAGTTGCTATGCGTGCAGCCTTTAAGGCAGTCAATGATCACAAACAGGTTGTCGTTCTAGTTCCGACGACGGTTTTAGCGCAACAGCACTATACGAATTTTAAGGAACGATTCCAAAATTTTGCAGTTAATATTGATGTATTGAGTCGATTTAGAAGTAAAAAAGAGCAGACTGAAACACTTGAAAAATTGAAAAACGGTCAAGTTGATATTTTGATTGGAACACATCGTGTTTTGTCAAAAGATGTTGTGTTTGCTGATTTGGGCTTGATGATTATTGATGAGGAACAGCGATTTGGTGTCAAGCATAAGGAAACCTTGAAAGAACTGAAAAAACAAGTAGATGTCCTGACCTTGACAGCAACGCCAATTCCTCGTACCCTTCACATGTCTATGCTGGGAATCAGAGATTTATCTGTTATTGAAACTCCTCCAACTAATCGCTATCCTGTTCAGACCTATGTTTTAGAAAAGAATGATAGTGTGATTCGTGATGCAGTCTTGCGTGAAATGGAGCGTGGAGGTCAAGTTTACTATCTTTATAATAAAGTTGACACGATTGACCAGAAGGTTTCAGAATTACAGGAGTTGATTCCAGAAGCTTCAATTGGTTATGTTCACGGACAAATGAGTGAAATCCAGTTAGAAAATACTCTATTAGACTTTATTGAGGGACAATACGATATTTTGGTGACGACTACCATTATTGAGACAGGGGTGGACATTCCAAATGCCAATACTTTATTTATTGAAAATGCGGACCATATGGGCTTGTCAACCTTGTATCAGTTAAGAGGAAGAGTCGGTCGTAGTAATCGTATTGCTTATGCCTATCTCATGTATCGTCCAGAAAAATCAATTAGTGAAGTATCTGAGAAGAGATTAGAAGCGATTAAAGGATTTACAGAATTGGGATCCGGATTTAAGATTGCTATGCGAGATCTTTCGATTCGTGGAGCAGGGAATCTCCTAGGAAAATCCCAGTCTGGTTTCATTGATTCTGTTGGTTTTGAATTGTATTCGCAGTTATTAGAGGAAGCTATTGCTAAACGAAACGGTAATGCTAACGCTAACACAAGAACTAAAGGGAATGCTGAGTTGATTTTGCAAATTGATGCCTATCTTCCTGATACTTATATTTCAGACCAACGACATAAGATTGAAATTTACAAAAAAATTCGTCAAATTGACAACCGTGTCAATTATGAAGAGTTACAAGAGGAGTTGATAGACCGTTTTGGAGAGTACCCAGACGTGGTAGCTTATCTTTTAGAGATTGGTTTGGTCAAATCATACTTGGACAAGGTCTTTGTTCAACGTGTGGAAAGAAAAGATAATAAAATTACAGTTCAATTTGAAAAAGTCACTCAACGACTGTTTTTAGCTCAAGATTATTTTAAAGCTTTATCCGCAACGAACTTAAAAGCAGGCATCGCTGAGAATAAGGGATTAATGGAGCTTGTATTTGATGTTCAAAATAAGAAAGATTATGAAATTTTAGAAGGTCTGCTGATTTTTGGAGAAAGTTTATTAGAGATAAAAGAGTCGAAGGAAGAAAATGCCATTTGATATTTTTCTTCTATAAAATAGATAAAAATGGTACAATAATAAGTTGAGGTAATAAGGATGAGATTAGACAAATATTTAAAAGTATCGCGAATTATCAAGCGTCGTACAGTCGCAAAAGAAGTAGCAGATAAAGGCAGAATCAAGGTGAATGGAATCTTGGCCAAAAGTTCAACGGATTTGAAAGTTAATGACCAAGTTGAAATTCGCTTTGGCAATAAGTTGCTACTTGTAAAAGTACTAGAGATGAAAGATAGTACAAAAAAAGAAGATGCAGCAGGCATGTATGAAATTATCAGTGAAACACGGGTAGAAGAAAATGTCTAAAAATATCGTACAATTGAATAATTCTTTTATTCAAAATGAACACCAACGCCGTCGCTACCTGATGAAAGAACGGCAAAAACGGAATCGTTTTATGGGGTGGGTATTGATTTTGATTATGCTATTATTTATCTTGCCAACTTTTAATTTAGCGCAGAGCTATCAGCAATTACTCCAAAGACGTCAGCAATTAGCAGACTTGCAAACTCAGTATCAAACTTTGAGTGATGAAAAGGATAAGGAGACAGCATTTGCTACCAAGTTGAAAGATGAGGATTATGCTGCCAAATATACACGAGCGAAGTACTATTATTCTAAGTCGAGGGAAATAGTTTATACGATTCCTGACTTGCTTCAAAGGTGATAAAATGGAAAATTTATTAGACATAATTGAGCAATTTTTGAGTTTGTCAGATGAAAAGCTGGAAGAATTGGCTGATAAAAATCAATTATTGCGTTTACAAGAAGAAAAGGAAAGGAAGAATGCGTAAATTCTTAATTATTTTGTTGCTACCAAGTTTTTTGACCATTTCAAAAGTCGTTAGCACAGAAAAAGAAGTCGTCTATACTTCGAAAGAAATTTATTACCTTTCGCAATCTGACTTTGGTATTTATTTTAGAGAAAAGCTAAATTCTCCTATGGTTTATGGAGTGGTTCCTATTTATGCGAATGAAGATTTAGTAGTGGAATCTGGAAAATTGACTCCCAAAACAAGTTTTCAAATAACCGAGTGGCGTTTAAATAAACAAGGAATTCCAGTATTTAAGTTATCCAACCATCAATTTATTGCTGCAGACAAACGATTTTTATATGATCAGTCAGAGGTGACTCCAACAATAAAACAAGTATGGTTAGAATCTGATTTTAAACTGTACAATAGTCCTTATGATTTAAAAGAAGTGAAATCATCCTTATCAGCTTATTCACAAGTATCAATCGATAAGACCATGTTTGTAGAAGGAAGGGAAGTTCTACATATTAATCAGGCTGGGTGGGTAGATAAGGAATCAACTTCTGAAGAAGAGAATCGGATGAGTAAAGTCCAAGAAATGTTATCGGAAAAATATCAGAAAGATTCATTCTCTGTTTATGTTAAGCAACTGACTACTGGAAAAGAAGCTGGTATCAATCAAAATGAAAAGATGTATGCAGCTAGTGTTTTGAAACTACCTTATCTCTATTATGCGCAAGAAAAAATAAATGAGGGTCTTTATCAGTTAGATACGACTGTAAAATACGTATCTGAAGTCAATGATTTTCCAGGTTCTTATAAACCAGAGGGAAGTGGTAGTCTTCCTAAAAAAGAGGATAATAAAGAGTATTCTCTCAAGGACTTAATCACAAAAGTATCAAAAGAATCGGATAATGTAGCTCATAACATATTGGGTTATTACATTTCAAACCAATCTGATTCCACATTCAAATCCAAGATGTCTGCCATTATGGGAGATGATTGGGATCCAAAAGAAAAATTGATTTCTTCCAAGATGGCCG
Source organism: Streptococcus mitis SK597 (assembly GCF_000148545.1). Lineage (GTDB taxonomy): Bacteria > Bacillota > Bacilli > Lactobacillales > Streptococcaceae > Streptococcus > Streptococcus mitis_C. Next base: position 59,677 of record NZ_AEDV01000097.1, read on the forward strand.
GGAAGATCATGGAAGCTATTTATAATCAAAATGGATTTGTGCTAGAGTCTTTGACTAAAACAGATTTTGATAATCAGCGAATTGCCAAAGGTGTTTCTGTGAAGGTAGCTCATAAAATTGGGGATGCGGACGAATTTAAGCATGATACGGGTGTTGTCTACGCAGATTCTCCATTTATTCTTTCTATTTTCACTAAGAATTCTGATTATGATACAATTTCTCAGATAGCTCAGGATGTTTATGAGGTTCTAAAATGAGGGAACAAGATTTTTTAAATCATTTTCTCAAGAAGGGATATTTCAAAAAGCATACTAAGGTGGTGCTAGCTCTTTCTGGTGGACTAGATTCTATGTTTCTATTTAAGGTGTTATCTACGTATCAAAAAGAGTTAGAAATTGAATTGATTCTAGCTCATGTGAATCATAAGCAGAGAGTAGAATCAGATTGGGAAGAAAAGGAATTAAGGAAGTTGGCTGCTGAAGCAGAGCTTCCTATTTATATCAGCGATTTTTCAGGAGAATTTTCAGAAGCGCGTGCTCGACATTTTCGTTATGATTTTTTTCAAGAGGTCATGAAAAAGACAGGTGCGACAGCTTTAGTTACTGCCCACCATGCTGATGACCAGGTGGAAACGATTTTGATGCGTTTGATTCGAGGCACTCGTTTGCGCTATCTATCAGGAATTAAGGAGAAGCAAGTAGTCGGAGTGATAGAAATCATTCGTCCCTTCTTGCATTTTCAGAAAAAAGACTTTCCACCAATTTTTCACTTTGAAGATACATCAAATAAGAAAAATCATTATTTTCGAAATCGTATTCGAAATTCTTATTTACCAGAATTAGAAAAAGAAAATCCTCGATTTAGAGATTCAATCTTAAGTATCGGTAATGAAATTTTAGATTATGACTTAGCTATAGCTGAATTATCAAAGAATATTGATGTAGAAAATTTAGAGCAGCTATTGTCTTACTCTGAGTCGACACAAAGAGTTTTACTTCAAACTTATCTGAATCGTTTTCCAGATTTGAATCTTACAAAAGCGCAGTTTGATGAAGTTATGCAAATTTTAAAAACTAAAAGCCAGTATCGTCATCTGCTTAAAAATGGCTATGAATTGATAAAAGAGTATCAACAGTTTCAGATTTGTAAAATCAGTCCGCAGGCTGATGAAAAGGAAGATGAACTTGTGTTACACTATCAAAATCAGGTATCTTATCAAGGTTATTTATTTTCCTTTGGACTTCCTTTAGAAGGTGAATCAATTCAGCGAATACCTGTTTCACGGGAAACATCAATACACATTCGTCATCGAAAAAGAGGAGATTTTTTGATTCAAAATGGGCATAGAAAAAAACTCAGACGTCTATTTATTGATTTGAAAATCCCTATGGAAAAGCGAAAATCTGCTCTGATTATTGAGCAATTTGGTGAAATTGTCTCAATTTTGGGAATTGCGACCAGTAATTTGAGTAAAAACACGAAAAATGATATAATGAACACTGTACTTTATATAGAAAAAATAGATAGGTAAAAAAATGTTAGAAAATGATATTAAAAAAATCCTCGTTTCACACGATGAAATTACAGAAGCTGCTAAAAAATTAGGTGCTCAATTAACTAAGGACTATGCAGGAAAAAATCCAATTTTAGTTGGGATTTTAAAAGGATCTATTCCTTTTATGGCTGAATTGGTCAAACATATTGATACACATATTGAAATGGACTTTATGATGGTTTCTAGCTACCATGGTGGAACAGCAAGTAGCGGTGTGATCAATATCAAGCAAGATGTGACTCAAGATATCAAAGGAAGACATGTTCTATTTGTAGAAGATATCATTGATACAGGTCAAACTTTGAAGAATTTGCGAGATATGTTTATTGCAAGAGATGCAGCTTCTGTTAAGATTGCAACCTTATTGGATAAACCAGAAGGACGTGTTGTAGAAATTGAGGCAGACTATACCTGCTTTACTATCCCAAATGAGTTTGTAGTAGGTTATGGTTTAGACTACAAAGAAAATTATCGTAACCTTCCTTATGTTGGAGTATTAAAAGAAGAAGTGTATTCAAATTAGAAAGAACAATTTTTAATGAAAAAACAAAATAATGGTTTAATTAAAAATCCTTTTCTATGGTTATTACTTATTTTTTTCCTAGTTACAGCTTATCAGTATTTTAGTACAGGTAGTGTTGCAGGGAAAAGTGAGCAAATTAATTATACAGAATTGGTAAAAGAAATTACCGATGACAATGTAAAAGAATTAACCTACCAACCAAATGGCAGTGTTATCGAAGTTTCGGGTGTCTATAAAAATCCTAAAACAAGTAAAGAAGAAACAGGCATTCAGTTCTTTTCTCCATCTGTTACAACAGTAGAGAAATTTTCAAGTATTATTCTTCCCTCTGATACCACAGTATCAGAATTGCAAAAACTTGCTTCGGACCATAAGGCAGAAGTAACTATTAAGCATGAAAGTTCAAGTGGTATGTGGATTAATCTACTCGTATCCATTGTGCCATTTGGAATTCTATTCTTCTTCCTATTCTCTATGATGGGAAATATGGGAGGAGGAAATGGCCGTAACCCAATGAGTTTTGGACGTAGTAAGGCTAAAGCTGCAAATAAAGAAGATATTAAAGTAAGATTTTCAGATGTTGCTGGAGCTGAGGAAGAAAAACAAGAACTAGTTGAAGTTGTTGAGTTCTTAAAAGATCCAAAACGATTTACAAAACTTGGAGCCCGTATTCCAGCAGGGGTACTTCTGGAGGGACCTCCGGGAACAGGTAAGACTTTGCTTGCTAAGGCAGTCGCCGGAGAAGCAGGCGTTCCATTCTTTAGTATCTCAGGTTCTGACTTTGTAGAAATGTTTGTCGGAGTTGGAGCTAGTCGTGTTCGTTCTCTTTTTGAAGATGCCAAAAAAGCAGCGCCAGCTATCATCTTTATCGATGAAATTGATGCTGTTGGACGTCAACGTGGAGTTGGTCTTGGCGGAGGAAATGACGAACGTGAACAAACCTTGAACCAACTCTTGATTGAAATGGATGGTTTTGAGGGAAATGAAGGGATTATTGTCATTGCTGCGACAAACCGTTCAGATGTACTTGACCCTGCCCTTCTGCGTCCAGGACGTTTTGATAGAAAAGTATTGGTTGGCCGTCCTGATGTTAAAGGTCGTGAAGCAATCTTGAAAGTTCATGCTAAGAACAAGCCTTTAGCAGAAGATGTAGATTTGAAATTAGTTGCTCAACAAACTCCAGGTTTTGTTGGTGCTGATTTAGAGAATGTCTTGAATGAAGCAGCCTTGGTTGCCGCTCGTCGTAATAAATCGATAATTGATGCTTCAGATATTGATGAAGCAGAAGATAGAGTTATTGCTGGTCCTTCTAAGAAAGATAAGACAGTTTCACAAAAAGAACGTGAATTGGTTGCCTATCATGAGGCAGGACATACCATTGTTGGTCTAGTCTTGTCGAATGCTCGCGTTGTCCATAAGGTTACAATTGTACCACGTGGTCGTGCAGGTGGTTATATGATTGCACTTCCTAAGGAAGACCAAATGCTTCTATCTAAAGAAGATATGAAAGAGCAATTGGCTGGCTTAATGGGTGGACGTGTAGCTGAAGAAATTATCTTTAATGTCCAAACTACAGGAGCTTCAAACGACTTTGAACAGGCGACACAAATGGCGCGTGCAATGGTTACAGAGTACGGTATGAGTGAAAAACTTGGCCCAGTACAATATGAAGGAAACCATGCTATGTTTGGGGGACAGAGTCCTCAAAAATTAATTTCAGAACAAACAGCTTATGAAATTGACGAAGAAGTTCGTTCATTATTGAATGAAGCACGAAATAAAGCTGCTGAAATTATTCAGTCAAATCGTGAAACTCACAAGTTGATTGCAGAAGCATTATTAAAATACGAAACATTGGATAGTACACAAATTAAAGCTCTTTATGAAACAGGAAAGATGCCTGAAACCGTAGAAGAGGAATCTCATGCATTATCTTATGATGAAGTAAAGTCAAAAATGAATGATGAAAAATAACCCCAAGAGAGGCAAGACCTCTCTTTTTTGTGCAGTTTAGATGGTGTAGGGAACAGAATGGGGGAAATGGGA
>NZ_AEDV01000096.1 GCF_000148545.1 Streptococcus mitis SK597
CCGTTTTTTCAACACCTGATACTATGCGATTTTCTGATTTTTAAAGACTTCTTACCCGGTCTCTCATTTAAAATAGTCTCGTCTGATATAAATTAAAATAGCTTCTATCATCAGACAAATGGCTGATAGCCAAAAACTGATGCTAATACCAAAACTCTCAGTAATATAGCTCATTAGCAAAACAAATACTGAAAATGCTAATGTCGAAATCACTTCAAGAACGGAATAGACATTAACCAAGTTATTTTCCTCTACTGTTTCCTGAAGAAACACACTTTCAGGAACTTCTTTTAGCTGCGATAACATACCAACTAAAGCTGAAAATAATAAAAACATCTGTGCGTTTGGAAAATATAGAATAGTCAGTGTCACTATTGCCATAGCTACAAGAGGAAAAAGAATACTTTCCCATTTAGCAGCGAGGAACTTTTCAGATAGCCTAAAAGCAATTAAGCCACTAATTATAATACCAATAGAGTATGCTGTATTAGAATATCCCCAGTAACTTTCCGTTTTATTTAATAACTCAGTTACAAAAACAAGTATAATGGAAGAAACCCAAATCGTATTTGAAAAAATTTCCAATAAATTTGCTGATACAAAAAGTCTTAATCTAGAATCTCTAGCAACTAACTTCCAACCTTTGAGCAAAATTTCAAGATTAGTTTCTGACTCTAACACCTCCACTTCAGCGTTAGGAAGAAATAACATCAAAAAGCTAGAAATGATATACAATATTAAAATGATAAACGTGGTAGGTAACAGACCAATTATTGCAAACAAGAGTCCACCTAATCCCCAACCCACCAATTGAACAGCTTCACCACTCATTGATAAGGCTGAATTAGCCTTACCCAAATCGGTCGCATAGCGTGGCACAATAGCATAGGAAACAGGTGCTGCAAAACCATCTAATATTGAAATTGCCACAACAAATAGATAGGTTACCAAAGGTGCTACTGATTGCATTACGGTAAACATTCCTACCAGTATCGTTAATAATATAGTCTTTCCAAATTGGGATAAAGATAAAACCCTATTTAGTGCTAACCTTTTAGTAACTAAAGGAACTAAAAGACTCGCAACAAAAGAGGATATCCCTATTAAAATGGGAACTAGTGATGTGGCAATTACTGATTTTGAAATAATGTATATGTTAGCAATGATGGTTACTCTAAAGAAAATATCTGCTAAATTTGCAAACAATTGAGAGACTAACAACTTGATAAATGAATTAGACATATAGCTCTCCTATCTTAGTTGCCACCTTTGAAATTAAAATTTGATTTTTAATATTCTAGCATAAAATAACAGAAAATAAAAGCGAAGTTTTTCACATGAAAAAAGCCTGAGATTTTCATCTCAAGCTCTATCAAAATAATTGTTTTCTAATACTCTTCGAAAATCAAATTCAAACCGCGTCAACGTCGCCTTGCCGTACTCAAGTACAGCCTGCGGCTAATTTCCTAGTTTGCTCTTTGATTTTCATTGAGTATAAACTAGAAAAGTGAAAATACAAGCACAGCCAAGGCTGCACCGATAACAGGTCCCACAACAGGAATCCAAGCGTAAGACCAATCTCCGTCTCCCTTGTTTGAAATTGGCAAGATGCTATGCATGATACGAGGTCCAAGGTCACGAGCTGGGTTCAAGGCATAGCCTGTTGTCCCACCTAGTGATAGACCGATACCGACAATCAAAGTCCCCACTGCGAAGGTTCCGATTCCTGCTTGAAGGTCATAAAGACCCAAAGCAAAGATTGTTAATACCAATACAAAAGTTCCTAGGATTTCACTAATCAAGTTTGATACAGTATCTTTGATGGCCGGTCCTGTGCTGAAAGTAGCCAAAATATTTCCTGCATTTTCTTCTGCCTCATAATGCGGTTTGAATTGCAACCAAACCAAAATCTGACCCAGCATAGCCCCTGCGAACTGGGCTAGGATATAAGGGAAAACGGAAGCCCAAGGCAGACCACCTTTTAAGGCCACACCGATGGTCACAGCTGGATTTAAATGAGCTGGACTGAGCTTGCCAGATACAAAGACCGCAACCGCAACTGCAATCCCCCAACCCATAGTAATCACAATCCAACCTGAGCTGTTGCTCTTGGTTTTTGGAAGAACCACACCTGCAACAACACCATTTCCTAGAAGAATCAGGATTAAAGTTCCCAAAAATTCTCCAAATAATTCATTCATCATCTTTCTGTCTCCATTAAAAAGAAGGGACGGGCAACAAGGAGTCCTGCCCTCCACCTCTTTTATTTTTTCTTAATTTTTTAATTCTGCTAAATCGTTGTTAGCAAGAGCTGATTCGACATCAGCACGGTAAGTTGCTTTCTCATCTTCTGTCCAGTCATAGAATCGTCCCATTTCATCCAAAACTGGCTCAACGATGCTGTCCAAACTATCACGCATAAAGAGCATATGGTTGGTACGACGAAGAAGGAAGTCAACTGGGCTAAGAGCCAACTCATTGCGCATTGCATAGTGAAGTGACAAAGTGTCTGCCAAACTGAGTCCTGGCGCTTGTTCCAAACTATGAGCAAGAGCAAAGACCTTCGGTGCATTTGAACCGTAAAGATTTGCTAGGTAATGAGCTTCCTTGCTATCCAAACCACGTGACACTCCAAGTTGCGCAAAGGCTTCGATTTCTGAGTCCACATTTGCTGGGTTCAATTCCCCACCTGAAACAGGGTAAGTCTTAGAATTGATGAGTTTAAAGCTACGGTCAAATTCTGCTTTGAGGATGTCAACCACGCGCTCCATAGCTCCTTCAGCCATCTTACGGTAGTCTGTGATTTTACCACCAGCAAGGGTCAAGAGACCATTATCATCTCGGTCCAAGCTCGAACCACGAGAAACTGCAGATGGATCCAAATGCTTCTCAGATGTGCTACTTTCAAGTTTGCTGACAGCAGACTCAACATCTTCACGAGTTTTTTCTTTAGAGAGGTAAGACTCAACAGTTGCAATCAAGGTGTTAAAGCTTTCATCACTGATAGTTCCGTTATTTCCGCCATTGTAGTCAGAAGCGCTATTGCCTGCAATCAATGGACGAAGACCTGCCCAGCTACTTTCGATATCATCAATGGTGATGTTGGCTTCTGGGAAGCGGTTGTTGACAATGCCAAGTAGGTAATCTACATCTTCTTGAGTTACTTTTGGATGTTCCAAATCACCTGTGTAGTCTGTATCAGTTGTACCGAAGTAGGTCTTGTTTTCACGTGGGAGAACAAAGACCATACGGCCATCACCCAAACCTGTATCAAAGTAAACTGGCTGTGAAACCTTGATCTTGCTTGAGTCCACTACCAAGTGAACTCCCTTAGTTGGACGCATTTGTGAGAATTGGGTTCCCTTATTAGACAAATTACGTACCTTATCGCTCCAAGGACCTGTCGTATTGATAACCAGACGAGCCTTGATTTCAAAGACTTGGTCTGTCAACAAATCACGAGCTACCACACCTGTAATCTTGCCACTTTCGTCAAATAGGAAACCTTCTGCTTTAACGTGGTTGGCAATGAGGGCACCGTCTTGGTTGGCACGTTTGATGTTTTCGATCACGAGACGCGCATCGTTGTTACGGAAGTCAAGGTAAACCCCACCTCCTACCAAACCTTCTTTCTTCAAGTTTGGCTGGCGTTCCAAGACTTCTTCCTTGCTCAAGACCTTGTTTGCAGCTGGCGTGTTATTAACCCCTGCCAAAAGGTCATACAAGTCCATGGCTACTTTGAGACGGAAGAGACTAAAGGTCGCTCCATCTTCATCGTAAACTGGCAAGAGCATTGGGTCCGGTTTTGGAATATGTGGAGCGATTTGTTGAACCACTGCACGTTCAGAAACTGTATCTGATACCACTTCTACATCAAATTGCTTAAGGTAACGTAGTCCTCCGTGAACCAATTTTGTCGAACGGCTGGATGTTCCTTCTGCGAAGTCCTGCATTTCAATCAAACCAGTATCTAGACCACTAGCTGCCGCCTGCAAGGCTACACCAGCCCCTGTGATTCCTCCACCGATAATCAAGAGGTCCAGGGTACGTTCTTGCATTTTTTTAATTGATAATTCACGTGTTTTCTTTGAAAATTCCATATTTACACACTTTCTAACTGAGTCGCTTTATTCTTCCAGTATTAGTCGTCTACTTCCGCAAAGACTTGGGTTGCTTTTACAGCCTTCTTCCAGCCCTTGTAGAGTTGTTCCTTGCGCGATTCGTTCATAGATGGCTCAAAGAGTTCTCCTGTCTCGTTCAAGAGTTTCAACTCATCCAAGTCCTTCCAGTAACCTACTGACAAACCTGCTAGGAAGGCTGCCCCCAGAGCTGTTGTTTCCAAGTTTTTGGCGCGTGCGATATCGATTCCCAAAATATCAGCTTGGAACTGCATGAGGAAATTGTTCATAGCTGCACCACCGTCCACCTTCAAGACTTGGATAGCTGTCTGAGCATCCACTTGCATCGTATCGATGATGTCACGCACTTGATAAGCGATCGATTGCAAGGTTGCCTTGATAAAGTCTTCTTTGCTTGTTCCACGAGTCAAGCCAAAGACAGAACCGCGAGCGTTTTGGTTCCAGTATGGAGCACCTAGACCTGTAAAGGCTGGAACGACATAAACTTCATCATTGTTGTGAGAATCAAGAGCGTATTTTTCAGATTCTGGTGAATTTTCGACCATGCGAAGACCGTCACGAAGCCATTGAATGGCACTTCCTGCGATGAAGATAGAACCTTCCAAGGCATAGTAAACCTTGCCATTGATACCGTAACCAATGGTTGTCAAAAGGTTGTTCTCAGACAACTGCATCTCTTCCCCAGTATTCATGATGATGAAAGAACCTGTTCCATAAGTATTCTTGACCATACCTGGTTCAAAGGCCAACTGTCCAAAGAGGGCTGCCTGTTGGTCCCCAGCCATACCTGAGATTGGCACTTCTCCACCGTAGAAATGGAATGGCGCTGTCTTACCGTAGATTTCAGAGTTAGAACGAACTTCTGGAAGCATAGCCTTAGGAATGTTGAGAATTTCCAAAATCTCATCATCCCATTTGAGTTCTTTAATGTTATAAAGCATGGTACGGGCTGCATTTGAGTAGTCGGTCACGTGAGCCGCACCGTCAGTCAATTTCCAAACTAACCAAGTATCGATGGTACCAAAGAGCAATTCCCCTTTTTCTGCTCGCTCTTGAGCGCCCTCTACATGATCCAAAATCCAACGAACCTTGGTAGCAGAGAAGTAAGCATCAATGATCAAACCAGTCTTTTCATGGAATTTTTCCACATAACCTTGGCTTTTTAGTTGTTCAGCCAGAGGTGCTGTCTGGCGTGATTGCCAAACGATAGCGTTGTAGATAGGGAGCCCTGTTTTCTTATCCCAGACAACAGTTGTTTCACGTTGGTTGGTAATCCCGATTGCCTCGATTTGATTTGGCTTAACACCGCTTTCGATGAAAGCTCCAGCAATAACTGACTGGACAGAATTCCAAATTTCATTGGCATTGTGCTCAACCCAACCTGCTTGTGGGAAGATTTGTGTGAATTCTTTTTGACTCGAGCTAACTTTTTCTCCTTTTTTGTTAAAAATAATGGCACGAGAACTTGTAGTTCCCTGGTCAATGGCCATGATGTATTTTTCTTGTGACATGTGCTGTCCTCCTGATAAAGATCTTGAGGTGTTTCCTCTTTACACTTACTAGTATACAAAATAAAGCGCTTTCTTGTTCATCAACTTTTTTTAATTTTTTAAAAAATGTGAGGAGATTGTGTGAATTTCACAAAAAGGCCTGGAACAACCAAGCCTTTTAAGTGAATAATAACTGGCGAATCGCTACCAAATCCTCCATATCCAAGTCGTTTTTTAAATAATAGACTGGGGTCTGTTCCTTCTTATGAATAGGGTTATTGGTAACCAGTAAATCATAATGCCGAGTTCGGTCATAGGCTTCAATGGTAATAAAACGATTGTATTCCAAATACCGTTTCAAAATGGCTGCCATCCTTGAAAAGACAAGAAAACCAGATGTCAAATCCAGACCAATCCGCATCTGCTGACCACCATTTTCTGCCATATATTCCATCAACTGGAGCCATTCCCAGAGAATTTTCTTATCCAAATCCGTCCCCTGCTGAAAGGCGGGCAAGGCATGAAAAATCTCCTCTGCCGTTCCCCTAAAATCATGTTCCATCAGCAAATAGGGATGACGATTCTCTAACTGGTACTTGTAGCGGTCCTGTAAAATATAGCCCTTATAGAGATAGACTTGTGCACAAAGCTGACTGAGTTCATAGGTGACATGGTCCTCTGTATAATCACCCAGTAACTCCTCCTTCTTCATTTCTTGAATCAATTGCGTCAGCAAATCTGCCAACTGCCCTCCAAAACCAAGGATATACTCCATAGTATGAAGAGGAAGAATGCGATGAGATAGGAGGAAAGAGAAGAAAATCATCATCTCCCCATCCTCGGTTCCTAGAGGAAGGTGTTGCCCAGCGAAAAAGGACGGAGCCTTTCGATGCAAACGAAGGTAGAAAATATTGTCAAAATACCCATGCATTTTTTCTTCTATCACTTGAAACTGACAAGCATTGACCCGAAGACGTTGCTGACTGATATGAGACCAGAGAACCAAGTCCAATTTCTGCCCCGAGGATAAACTCGCACCGCAGATTTCTTCTAGAGTGGCAATCTCCTGCTTTCTCTCTGGTTTCTGCATGTGGCCTTCCCATTCCTGACTGGACCAGACCTTGCGGAAAAGACAGAAATAGAAATAGCGAATCTGATGCTCTGGACCTCGCCAACGTCCATTTTGGATAGATAAATCAAATTCTGACAAAATCTGATTTAAACTAGCCAAATGGCGGCCAAGCGTTGCCTCACTAATCACCAATTCTTGAGCCATCTGATGGGCTAAAAACTGTTGGTGGTAGAGAAGATAAACCAAAATCTGGTATTTAACAGCATTCTCCAAAAACAGACTCCGAATATCTCTCCCCTTGGTAGTTGCACCGATTGACAGACGCAAATTTTCATCTTCTAAAGAGATCTTCATCTCTAAGCCACTGTCTAAAGCCTTATCATTGAGCAGGGTGACATATTTGGTTAGAGTTGCTTTTGAAAATCTTGTTTCCTCCATTACAGCCTTGACGGTCGTCTGAGACTCTTGTAATAGAAAGGAAAGGATTGAAAATTGGCCAGATTCAGCCTTTTCCATCAAATCTCCTAAATACATTTGTTACCCCTTTCATTTTCTACCTTAAGCATAGCATAAATCTTACAAATGCTGAAATAATCTGTTTCTCTTTTTATTTTCATGCTGATTTCCTGGTCCATTATCCTGAAAATCAGCAAACACACGGCTCCCCCTTTGGGCATTTTTATGCTAAAATAGTAGCTATGGATAAAATTATTAAAACTATATCAGAAAGCGGAGCCTTTCGTGCTTTTGTCCTTGACAGCACAGAAACAGTCCGCACTGCTCAAGAAAAACACCAAACCCAAGCTAGCTCAACTGTAGCGCTTGGTCGAACTCTTATCGCTAGCCAGATTCTCGCAGCCAATGAAAAAGGAAATACCAAACTAACCGTTAAGATACTGGGCTCTAGCTCTCTAGGTGCTATCATCACCGTCGCAGATACCAAGGGAAACGTCAAAGGCTACGTTCAAAATCCCGGTGTTGACATCAAAAAGACTGCAACTGGTGAAGTTCTAGTTGGACCTTTTGTTGGAAATGGTCAATTCCTCGTTATCACAGACTACGGTACTGGGAATCCTTACAACTCTATGACTCCCCTCATCTCTGGAGAAATCGGTGAAGATCTAGCCTTTTACCTGACTGAAAGCCAACAAACGCCTTCTGCAGTCGGTCTCAATGTCCTTTTGGACGAGGAAGACAAAGTCAAGGTTGCAGGCGGTTTCCTAGTTCAAGTCTTGCCAGGAGCCAAGGAAGAAGAGATTGCTCGCTTTGAAAAACGCATCCAAGCAATGCCAGCTATCTCTACTCTTCTAGAAAGTGAAGACCATATCGAAGCCCTCCTCAAGGCAATCTACGGGGACGAGGCCTACAAGCGTCTTTCTGAAGAAGAAATTCGTTTCCAATGTGACTGTAGCCATGAACGCTTTATGAACGCTCTTGCTAGCCTTCCAAGCTCAGACTTACAGGAAATGAAAGAGGAAGACCACGGAGCAGAAATCACTTGTCAATTCTGCCAAACCACTTATAACTTTGATGAAAACGATCTGGAGGAACTCATTCGTGACAAATCTTAATACACCTTTTATGATTGGCAATGTTGAGATTCCCAATCGTACCGTTTTAGCGCCCATGGCTGGCGTGACCAACTCAGCCTTTCGTACCATCGCAAAAGAGCTCGGAGCTGGGCTCGTTGTCATGGAAATGGTCTCTGACAAGGGAATCCAATACAACAACGAAAAAACCCTGCACATGCTTCATATCGATGAAGGCGAAAACCCTGTCTCTATCCAACTCTTTGGTAGTGATGAAGATAGCCTAGCACGCGCAGCAGAATACATCCAAGAAAACACCAAAACCGATATCGTGGATATCAACATGGGCTGCCCAGTTAATAAAATCGTGAAGAACGAAGCTGGCGCTATGTGGCTCAAGGATCCAGATAAGATTTACTCTATCATCAACAAGGTTCAATCTGTCCTTGATATTCCACTTACTGTCAAAATGCGTACAGGCTGGGCTGACCCGTCTCTTGCAGTGGAAAATGCCCTCGCTGCTGAAGCTGCAGGTGTTTCTGCCCTTGCCATGCATGGCCGTACCCGTGAACAAATGTACACAGGCCACGCAGACCTCGAGACCCTTCATAAGGTTGCCCAGGCCCTCACCAAGATTCCATTTATCGCTAACGGTGACATCCGTACTGTTCAGGAAGCCAAACAACGTATCGAAGAAGTCGGTGCTGACGCAGTCATGATTGGCCGCGCTGCCATGGGAAATCCCTACCTCTTCAACCAAATCAACCATTACTTTGAAACAGGAGAAATCCTCCCTGATTTGACTTTTGAGGACAAGATGAAAATCGCCTACGAACATTTGAAACGCTTGATTAACCTCAAAGGAGAAAACGTCGCAGTTCGTGAATTCCGTGGCCTCGCTCCTCACTACCTCCGTGGAACATCTGGCGCAGCCAAGCTCCGTGGAGCCATTTCACAAGCTAGCACCTTAGCAGAGATTGAGGCACTCTTGCAATTGGATAAGGCTTAAAATGGTTCATACTGCTCTACTGGTTATCGATATGCAAAAAGCATTTGATAGACCTATCTGGGGAGAACGAAACAACCCTCAAGCTGAATATCAAGCGTTGAGGGTACTGGCATACTTTCGTAAACACGCTCTTCCAGTCTTACACGTTCAACACATATCTGACAATCCCCAGTCGCAATTTCATAACAAACAAAATCAGGAGTTTAAAAGTGGATTTGAACCAGTTGCTTCAGAACCTATCTTTCAAAAAACGGTTAATAGCGCCTTTATTGGAACAAATCTTGAAACATATTTACGAAAAAATCAGATTTGTCATTTAGTCGTTGTTGGTTTGACCCTGCCTCATTGTGTATCTACTACGACACGAATGGCAGCAAATCTTGGTTTTGAAGTCACTTTACTAGCAGATGCTACTGCCAGTTTTACCCTATCTAACAAAAACGGTCAGGCCATCTCTCCTGAGACTATCCATGAGATTAATCTCCTTTCTCTACAGGATGAGTTTGCTCAAATTCTTACTACAGAAGAATTTTTAACCCAAGTACAAGTATAAAATAATCCGTCAACTCTTATTGGGCTGACGGATTTTGAATGCAGTAATGTAGTGAACCCAGACACAAATAGGTAAATTTGGAGCTTATACTCTTCGAAAATCTCTTCAAACCACGTCAGCGTCGCCTTACCGTATATAGGTTACTGACTTCGTCAATTCTATCTACAACCTCAAAGCAGTGCTTTGAGCAACCCACGGCTAGCTTCCTAGTTTGCTCTTTGATTTTCATTGAGTATTAGAACTGATGATTAACAATTATTCATAAATGTCTATAGATTCACTCAGAACTGACCATACTAGTCTACCCCCTTTAGAGCACTAATCATGTCAATCTTTCTCATACGAAGACTAATAAAATAAGCAGTCCCTAAAGATGTAAACCAGACCAATAACGTAGCAGAAGCAAGGACATACATACTGACATAAGCGGTATACTCAATTCGAATCGTCGAAAATGTTGCTACATATTCTTTCAAAAACCATATGCCTAAAGGAATTCCTACTAGCAACCCAATAAAGGTAGTTAGTATAGTCTCAAAAAGAGTCACCATCTGTAGATATTGATTAGAAAATCCTAATACTTGTAATGTAGCATAGTCTCTCATTCTCTCTACAAAGTTTAAAGAACCCAGATTATAGAGAACAATAATAACAAGCAATAAGGCAAAGCCAATGATCATTAGAAATACACTCATTAAACTAGCTACAAAATCATAGGCATTTTTTTCTTGGCTCCCTTTTTCAATGACAGATAGAACACCTTTGTCTTGCTTAATAGTATCTTCGTCCACCTCCGGTCCAACTAATAAAGTATGTGGAGTAAAATCTCCCCCTGCTTTTTCAAAGACTCTAGCATGAAGATAAGCCCCTTGATTGGTTTCACTTGTGACAATCCCTTTTACTTCAAACTTGTAAGTATGACCATCTTGATAAGGAGTTACAGTTAAAAAATCTCCGACTTTAATACCTGCCAAACGGGCAAATGATCTAGTTACATACAAACCATCATCTTTCAAAGATTCAACACTCTCTGTTTTTGCTTGAATCATATCTCCATCATCAAATATAATCAATAAACGATTGTAACCATCATCTGGATTAAAATGTGCTTGTGAAATTTGTACACCTTGCCCACCATATCTGGACTTAGAAGTGGTATAATCCGCTACGGTCAGTCGTTTTGAATAAGAAAAATCTTCATTATATGCCTTATCAACAAGATGATTCATGGACACAGGCATACCAATTCCAGCAATCAGTAACATCATACTTCCTGCAACTCCCACGATTCCCATCAAAACTCGAATACGATTAAACGAGGCATCCCGAATTGCCCATCTTGAAGGATAAGAAATTCGTTGCCAGATAGAGGGAAATCTTTCCACAAAGACAGATTTAGCAAGTTTTTCTTTACCTCTTAAAAATATTGCTGGTAAGCCTCTAGCTGACTCTCTAGAAGCTAAATAGGCAGCTAAAATACAAATAATAATGACTACAATACCAACGACTATTGATGAAGATGAATAAGAGATTTGCCAATTTGGAAGTGTAAACATTGATTTTTGAGTTTCTAGTACAAACCATGACATCAAGGGAGAAATAGCAAAGCCTGCGAAACTTCCTAATAAACTTACTACTAAACCAAATAAAATATAATGTAAGCCGATAGCCTGATTTGAAAAACCTAAAGCCTTTAATACAGCAATCTCTTTTATTTGGCCATCAATCAAACGCTGAATAGTTGTAAACATAGCCAAAATAGCTAACAAAATAAAGATAAAAGAAAATAAGTAAGATAAATTTCTAATTTGCCCAACTCGATCGGTAGCTTCTGATATTTCAGTTAAGCTTTTTTGATCTTGATAAGAAACTAAATCGCCCCCAAAAATAGACTCTAAATCTCCTCGCAAATCTATCTTAGAGCCATAAATTTCTAAGGCATTATCTGACGATAAACCCAGAATTCCTTTGGCAATTTCATTATCTGCAATATAACCATAGGCATCATTGTCAGGATTTGGAGCTATATATTCCATGCTACCTGTAAAATAAATCTTATCGGTTGCCTGAACAAATCCTACAATTTCTAAATCTATCTGTTTCCCCCTTGATGAAATAGAAATTGAATCTCCAATCTGTAATTGATTCTTCTTAGCATAATTCCCATCAATCCAAATCGAATCTTGTTTTCCTTCAGAAAAAGGACTTCCTTCTGTTACTGTAACCAGTTGATTATCTGTAATCGTTTCAAGATTGATTCGTCCGTCAGTCTTGTCTAAACGAACAATATTAGCAAATCCTTTCTTTTTACTGATAACTTTTTCAACAGAAGATAATAGTTCAACCTGCTTAATTTTTGATTCATCAATTTGTCTCGCTTGAACCCAAACAACAGGAAGTTCAGATTGTTTCAAATAACTCTGTAGACTCTTTTCAAGTCCATGCCAAGCTCCTTGTAGACCTACAAAGATTAATACACTTAATAGAGACATCAGAAAAACAGAGAAAAATTGTTGCCAATTTTGCCGGAGATCTCTTAATAATTTTATATGAAGATACCTCATCCCAACACCTCTTCATTATTCTCTATTTTTTCAATACTTCCATCTTTCAAATATATAACTCGATCTGCAAATTTAGCAAACTCTCTATTATGTGTAACCATTACAACTGCAGCATTCCCATTTCTAGAAACTTCCTTCAATAAAGTTAAAATACTATCACCTGTCTTTGAATCTAACGCTCCTGTAGGTTCATCACACAATAATAGACTAGGCTCTTTAGCCAATGCCCTTGCAATTGATACACGTTGCATTTCACCTCCAGAAAGTTGATTAGGAAAATTATTTTTTCTATGAAGTAAACCAACTTGATCTAAATACATATCAATTTCTTTATTGTTTTTCACTAAATTTGCTGCAATACCTATATTCTCCTTGGCTGTTAAACTTGGAACTAAGTTATAAAATTGAAAAACAAAACCAATTTTATCTTTTCGATAAGCAGATAATTCCTTGTCCGTAAACTTTGTTACGAGTTCCTCATCAAATATAAAGGTTCCTGATGTCGCACGATCCATCCCACCAAGTAAATTTAATAACGTACTTTTCCCTGAACCTGATGGACCTAAAATAACTGTAAATTTCCCTTTCTCAATAGAAAAACTAACTTGATCTAAAGCACGAACTTCTTGCTCCCCCACCTTATAAATCTTACTAATATTTTGAAACTGAATCATACATACTCCTAATATCTTGTCATAAATTTTATTTTTTCCTTTAATGTAGGCTCTTCATACTGTTCTATGATACGTTTAGATACTGCTTCCCTGTTTTCTCGTATAACCTTTTCAGCTAAGGAAATAGCCTCATCTACTGGAACAACTATTGGCAACTCATAATGTTGAATGATCTGATTTAACCGTTCTTTCTGACTACCTTTGACACAATAAGGTGTCAGACCCAAATTCCTATAAGCCTCATATAATTCTTCATCTGATAAATTCCGATACTCTTCAGATACTGGTCTATGCCCGTCTGGATCCATTGCAAACTCTACTGGTAGATGGACAACATCTGTATACCACAATTTCGCATGATTCTTAGAGACAACTCCATAAGCAGTCAAATATTTTTTGAAAAATGTTCGACCAGGAATACCTAAAATAGATTTCATCAATCGATGAACGAATGCTGAGCCTGGATTAATTCCTACCCTCATTCGAACAGTCCCGTAAATCCATTCATTCAATACTGAACCATCTGATAGAAAACTTCCATGTTCCTTGTATAAAATTCCTTCCGTACGAATTCTCTCTTCAAAACGCTTTAGCCCCAGTGCCATTAATTCAGTTGATGACATATCCTGAAATCTTCTGCCAGGATATAAATCTGTCAAAATTTCCCTCGCAGATAAAGCGTCAATTAAGGGAAGGCCCGTTGCAATCGAAAGAGCTGTAGCAGTTGTTGTCTTACCTGTAGAATAAGTTCCTGATATGACTAACCTTAATTCTCTATTTCCCATCACTGTCCCCCTCCATCAGGTAATTTTTGAGCTATTTTACTTTTAAAGACTACCTTATGATCTATATCATATCCGGACATTTCGTAGACTTTCCAATGCTCTTCTCTAATTTTTAATAATCTATTTTTTGAAACACTACCACTAAGCTCTACTACTCCGTTCAAAATTGGTGAATCCAAGTCTGCACTCACTTGCTTCATCCACATGGTATTGCTCTCCTCTCGAGACATCTCTTCGATATGATAGGCTAACATCTCTGCCATTTGAGAAAAAATAATCAGAAGCTCTAACAAACTATAATAATTCTGTTCTAGACTACCTACACCACTATATTCAATATCTTTGATCAATACTTGCTCTGCTTTACAAGATATACTACTATCTGAAAACTCAACATCGTATATATCATGTTGTCTATCTCTTAAATGCGTTGATAAAAAATCTCTACCTTGTTCTCCTATAGCAACTACATTTTCCATACATTCTAATAATTGATAGCCTAAACAAACTTTCATATCCATTACCAAGCAATCAAATTCAATCACTTGGTTCGTCATTTTGAAATTTTGTAATTCTAATTTTAAATTTACCAATTCTTCTATAGCTTTTATCCCTGACTTTATCTCAAAATGGCTTAACCTATACTGATTTAAGCTCACTCCCATTCTTTTCAGTATTTCACTTCCAAATAAATGAGCTAATACTATTCCATCTAATGTACTCAGGTGCTGCTGTATAATTTCAGATTGTTTACTAGACCACAAACCTTCTTGATGAAGAGACCCAACCCCTTCTAAAATATTTTTC
>NZ_AEDV01000095.1 GCF_000148545.1 Streptococcus mitis SK597
TGGCAGTAGTTAGGGGCTTTGGTGTTCTAATGAACCTTATCAATTAACTATATTCTAGCATATAAGTCCTAATATTTCAAGCATTAAGTAAGGTTGATGGTCTAAATTTATTGTGGTATACTATTTTGGTCATCGGTTACCGATTACGTTCCTATGGGTTCGTGAGAGGAGGTGAAACTAATGAGCCTTATACCAGAGCTTGCTCTTACTATTATAGCAGATGTTATAGCTGGAATTATCTTGTATTTCGTCTGCAAATGGCTAGATGGTAAGAAGTAGACCGAGTGACTAGCCTATCAACACCCGTTAAATCGCTAAGATACGTCAAAAAAGCCCTTAACTATCGCAGTAGTTAGGGGCTTTGGTGTTCTAATGAACCTTATCCATTAACTACATTCTAGCATATAAACCCTGATATTTCAAGCATTAAGCAATGTTGATGATCTAAATTTAATGTGATATACTATTTTTGTCATCGGTTACCGATTACGTTCCTTACGGTTCGTGAGAGGAGGTGAAACTAATGAACCTTGCCCCAGAGCTCGTTCTTACTATTGTAGCGGACATCATAGCAGGAATTATCTTGTATTTCGTCTGCAAATGGCTAGATGGTAAGAAGTAGACCGAATGACTAGCCTGTAAACACCCGTTAAATCGCTAAGATACATCAAAAAATCCCTTAACTACTGCAATAGTTAAGGGATTTGGTGTTCTAATGAACCTTGCCTATCGATTTTATTCTAACATACAGGTCCAGATATTTCAAGAGTTTTATTTATTATTTAAAATTCCTTAGTTCTGAAAGGTATTTGATTTTTCATCAATTCATTTAAAAATACTATACAAATTTCTTACATTTTCCATAAGTGTGATATAATGGACTCAATAAGATAACTTGTGAAGGATAAACGCTGGGTCCCAGAATGGGGTAGACTGAAAGGTTGAGCATTCCTATGTGCCTGGGGTTATCTTTTTATTTTGATTTTTTAAGGCTCTCTACAAAGTTTAGAGGGTCTTTTTCTATTCCTGTAGAATATACCAAAACACCCCTTAACTACTGCAATAGTTAGGGGCTTTGGTGTTCTAATGAACCTTATACACTAACTACATTCTAGCATATAAGCCCAGATATTTCAAGAGTTTTATTTATAGTGAAACGAAATAAGAACAGGACAAATCAATCAGGACAGTCAAATCGATTTCTAACAATGTTTTAGAAGCAAAGGTGTACTATTCTAGTTTCAATATACTATATTTTTTAAAGTTCTGAAAGATCTATAATGAAGTTAGCCATCTAGTATCAAAAAACCGACTAGCTCTTATGAACTAGTCGGTTTCTCATCAATGCGCCAACATTTCTTGGGCGATTTCTTGGCCAGATAGGTTATCTGGGTAGTAAGTTGGCCAGTTATCCATTTCTTCAAAGAGGGCTTCTTGGCTTGTACCTCCAAAGAAGATATGGAAATGTTCTGCCTTAACTGGGGCGATATTGTGGTCACTAAACTGAACATACTTGAATTGTCCAGCGTCAGCATCTGTCGCTTCAAAGAGGAAGCGCACACCACGATTGCCTTTCTTGTAAGTCAAGATTTTCTTACCGACATACTTGTAAGTATATTTCTTGCTTTGTCCACCTTGAACAAATTCCATAGTATTATCAGTGATATTAATCTTAGTCACATCTGTCTGATAGCCTTTTGTATAGTAGGCCTTGTACTCAGCCTGAGTCATCTTACCAGTCAACTTAGCCTTGTAGTCAAATACTTGGTCAAACGTACCATCTTCAAGGAAAGGATAAACTGATTGCCAGTTACCTACATAGTCACTCAAGGTACGATCCTTGACATCGGCATCCTCAAAGTAACCATTTTGAACTGTCTTGGTATCCTCTGCTTTTTCAGGCTCGATTGCTGGGCCTTCTTGGTCTGTTGTTTGTTTCAAAGCTTTGAGGTTTTTCTCCATGATAGAGATATAATTTTCTCCCGCCTTGGTATCTTCTTCTGTCAGACTTTCTAAAGGATTGAGGACATCTGTTTTGACACCTGCCTCTTTTGAAAGTGTGTTAGCAAGGGCTTGTGAGGCATTTTCTTCAAAGTAGATATAGGCAATTTTATTTTTCTTGACGTACTCTGTCAATTCTGCCAGACGTGCAGCTGATGGCTCTGCATCTGGAGAAAGTCCTGAGATAGCGACTTGTTTGAGTCCATAGTCCAAAGCAAGGTAGTTAAAGGCTGCGTGCTGAGTCACAAAGCTCTTTTGTTTAGCTTGAGACAAGCCTTCTGCATAAGCCTTATCCAAGGCTTGCAATTTTTCGATATAGGCAGCAGCATTCTTCTCAAAGGTCTCTTTTTTATCCGGATAATCTGCTGACAAGCTATCACGGATGTGCTCTACAAGTTTAATGGCACGGACTGGTGATAACCAAACATGGGGGTCAAACTCATGGTGATGGCCTTCTTCTCCATGGTCATGGTCTCCCTCTTCTTCCTCACCACCTGGCAAGAGCAACATATCACCTGTCGCCTTGATGGTTTTCACCTTTTTCTTATCCAAAGTATCTAGCAATTTAGGAACCCAAGTTTCCATGTTTTCATTTTCATAAACGAAGGTGTCTGCGTCTTGGATTTTGGCAACTGCCTTGGCAGACGGTTCGTATTCATGAGGTTCTGTACCAGCACCGATGAGGAGTTCTACATTAGCAGTATCTCCTGCGACTTGCTTGGTAAATTCATAGACAGGGTAAAAGGTTGTCACAATATTGAGTTTGCCATCTACCTGTTTTTGATTGGAACAAGCTACTAAAAACAAGGCACATAGACTGGCTAGCAATAAGCTAATTTTTTTCACATTAGTCTCCTATTTGATAAAACGTCTTACTAAACTAATCAGTAAGAAGACAGTTACAAAAATAATAGTAATACTTGCGCTTGCAGGTGTTTCTGCATAGTAGGAAATGTAGAGTCCTGCCACCATTCCCAAAAATCCAATAGCACTAGCTAGCAGCATAACCGATTTAAAGTTTTTCCCCAGACGCAGGGCAATACTAGCTGGCAAGACCATAATGGTCGATACCAGAAGAGCTCCCGCAGCAGGAATCATAAGGGCAATAGCCACCCCTGTCACCATGTTAAAAAGAATAGACATGGTACGAACTGGCAAGCCATCCACAAAGGCCGTATCCTCATCAAAGGTCAAGATATACATTGGACGCAAGAAGAGGAAGGTCAAAATCAAAACAACCGCCGCAATGACAAAGAGGGAAATAACCTGTTCTTCGCTGATAGTCACAATCGAACCAAAAAGATACTGGTCCAAACTCATAGAACTCGAGCTTTTACCCTTGCTCATGACAATCAGAGAAACAGCCAGACCTGTTGACATAAGGATGGCTGTCCCGATTTCCATAAAGCTCTTGTAAACCGTACGGAGATACTCCAGAAAGACCGCCGCAATCAAGACAATAGCAATAGTGGAAATAGTCGGAGAAATCCCCAGAACCAGACCAAAGGCTACACCTGAAAGTGAGACGTGACTGAGGGTATCGCTCATCAAACTCTGACGACGCAAGATGAGGAAGGTTCCAAGAACTGGCGAGAAAAGACTCATAGCAATAACAGCTAGAAATGCACGTTGCATAAAGTCATAAGATAACAAACTAAGCATGGCCCACCTCCTGATCATTCTCATGAACGTTGAAACAACGCCATGGTGAGTCTTGGTTACGGACTAGATGGATATTGCGGTCCGCGTAGTCCTTAACTTCTTCAGGGTCATGGGTAATCATCAAAACAGCCTTGCCATGATGATGGGCGCTGTGGTGCATGAGTTCGTAAAATTCATTTTTACTTCCTGCATCCATTCCCGTTGTCGGCTCATCTAGGATAAATACATCTGGGTCAGAGGCAAACATACGCGCGATCACCGCTCGCTGCTTTTGTCCTCCAGATAGAGACCCCAAGCGTTTGTCTCGGTGTTCCCACATACCAACTGAGTCCAAACTAGCCTTGATATGCTCCTCATCATGAGCATTCAAACGACGGAACCAACCCTTTCGTGGATAGCGACCCGACTTGACAAACTCATAAACCGTACTTGGAAAACCTGCATTAAAACTGGCAATCTGTTGAGGAAGATAGGCTATTCTCAATTTCTTACCCTGCGTATTTGTCTTTGAAATGGTTACCTTGCCAATGCGTGGTTGGAGGATTCCAAGACTGGCCTTGATGAGTGTCGTCTTAGCTGCCCCATTCTCCCCCGTCAAGGTAACAAATTCCCCACTATCAACACTATAATTGATATGTTCAAGAACGGGCTCTTTGTCATAATAGAAGGATAAATCCTCTACCGTAATGTATCTCATTATTTGATTTCTCCTACTAAAGCAGTCAAAAACCGCTGGATCACTTTTTGTTCATTTGGAGTAAACTGAGTCGCCACTTGTTCATAGGTTAAAAGCGTATGCTCATGGTGATGATGATGCTCCTCAGCGATTGGACGAGCCAAATCAGTCAACTGATAAAAAATCACACGCGCATCCTTAGGATCTTTAGATGTTTCCAACATCCCTTCCTTGACCAAAGACTTAATGGCCTTGGTAACTGCCGCCTGACTGACATTGAGACGACGAGCCAAATCTGAATTTGTTAAAGATTCCTCCGACAAGAGCATGAGGATATGCTCCTGGGTATTGGTCAGAGCTACCTCGCTAGTACAATGACCTATTAGGATTTCATGCTGATTTTCTGCCTGCAAAATCACCTCATTCAAAAAGCCATCGATATCCTTCGCTAGCTGTCTCATATCTGACTCCTTTCCTTTTAGAATTCTCTTTTTTAAGAGAAAAATACTATTATTTGACATTTTATTTACCAGTTAATTATATCACAAGCAAAAAAAGAGTCAAGAAAAAACGTGAAAATAGGCTTCATTCTTGAACTCTTCTATATTATGATCTATTGAAAGTCCTTGACATCTCCATCATAAGTCGCCCAATCTTTGCTGAAAAAGCGCTCATTCAGATGGTAAGTCGGAGCTGGTGTGGGATTGGATAGGAAAGGATCAACTGCCTTGTCAAAAGCCAACCAACCCAACCAACCAAGGTGAATGGTGTCCTTCATAAAGAATGGCTCCCCGCCGTCCTTAGAAAAATCTGCGATATTGTTAAACCCTTGACTTTCTAACTGATAGCGAATCTTCTGCACCGTCTGTTGGTACATGTCCTCTCGTAAACCAGCGTAGTCCATCCATTTTTTATTAACAGGTGGAATGATAAAAATCGGGTTGACCTTAGATTTAGAAAACTGTGTTAAAACCAACTGCAAGTCATTATACTCTGGCGACTTGAGATAGGTAAAGCTTTTCTGAGAGTCCTTTAATTTCTTCAAATCCTTCTTGATCTGCGTATTATAGAAATAATTTTCCATTCCCAGATCATTATTGGAAGTATTCTTTTCTGCATCTGCTTTAACAATATCTTCTATAGATTGATAAGAAAACTGGTCTGGCAAGGTCTTTAAATACTTAACTACATGCTTATCATAATTGACGTAGCCTCTAACTGAAAACTGACCAAAAAAGGAAGCTTGGCGTTCATTAAACCGAGCCAATAATTCAATCATTTCATTGTCTGCCGTCGACAATTCTTCTTTACTTGCCAACTTCTGAACTAAATCCTTCATAGCTACGTTTGGGAACTGCTGTAGTAAGCGAGTCGCTGCATATTGACTAGCCTGATCTCCAGATTGATGTTCCAGAAAACTGGTCAACTGGTCTCCATTAAAATACTGCTGAAAAGCTGCTGGCTCATAGCCATTTTTACTGAACCACTGAGGTGAGATAACATACACAACTTGTTTATTCTCCAGCTGTGGCAGCATCTGTTGCATTCCAAAATACTGGTTAAGCGATGCAGCTCCCCTCTGTCCTAAAAGATAAGGACGGTAGGAGCGATTGTATTTCTCAGCTAATACCGCAGGATGAGCACCGTCAAAACGAAGCCATTCACTAGAGCCAAAGAAGGGAACAAAACGCATATTTGGATCAGATAGGGCTCTGACTTTTTGACTTCGCTCCTTAAAACTATCGATAGTAGTAGCCACCGCTGAACGCTTTTCAGCTCCTAGATTATGATGCATCTCAGTAGGATAAAAGAAAATGAGCAGACAAACCAACAAACCAGCTATCAAGACCGGCCCGAAGATCATCCATAAGCGTTTAAGCATTTTGTAGCTCCACAATACCAGCTATGATTTTATTAGCCGTATTCCAGTCATCGCGACCAAACTCTGTTACAGGGACACGAATGTCAAAACGGTTCTCAATCTCCACAATCAATTCAACCGTTCCCATACTATCCAAGACACCTGCATCAAAAAGATCTTCATCCATCATGTCAGAAACATCTTCCATAAACAACTCATCAATAATTTCGATAACTTCTGATTTGATATCCATATTTTATTTCCTTTTATTTTTTAAACCATAAATCATTCAAGAATCCAGAAAAGATTAAGAATGACAGCATGACGACATGGAAGGTGACAACCATGCCAAGCAACTGAATCCAGCGATTCTCAGGTAGAGCAGGCTTCCCTGCTTTTTTCCGCTCCTTATTGAGCGTTTTTTTCTTACGAACCCAAGCGTCATTGATGACCAGTCCAATCCCATGAAAGAGTCCATAGGCGATATAGTACCAGGTCACTCCATGCCAAAATCCCATAATCAGCATATTTACAATATAAGCCACGCTTGAGGTTACATTACGATTTTTAAAGACCTTCTTTCTGGTCAATACCATCACCATTCGCATAAAGACAAAGTCACGGAACCAGAAAGACAGACTCATATGCCAGCGATTCCAAAACTCCTTCAAATCCCTTGATAAAAAGGGCTTGTTAAAGTTGATAGGGCTACGGATTCCCATCAAATTTGAGATGGCCAAGGCAAACATAGAATAACCTGCAAAGTCAAAGAAGAGTTCCAGACCAAAGGTATACATAACTGCCAAGACATAGAGGTTAAAGAAGCCACCTGATTGCAAGGCTAAATTCTTCAAAGGAGGCAACAAGGTTTCTCCTAAAACATGAGCTAGGATAAACTTGTACAAAAAGCCCCACATGATATAGCGAACAGATTCATCCAGCATATCCATCAACTCATCTCGCTCAGGAATGGTCTGATAATTTTCATTAAATCGCTTAAAGCGATCGATTGGACCACTTGAAAAAGTCGGCATGAAGAGAAGGAAACGGAGGAATTCCCAGAGGGTAAAATCCTTAATCACTCCATCTCTCAGCTCGATGATAATCCCAACCGAACGAAAGGTCAGGTAAGAAATTCCCAAAAATCCAAGCAAAGACTGCGTTCCATTGATAGCTGGTTGCACCTTGACAAAGATAATCGGAAGTAGGGACAGAAAACTAACTAGGTAGAAGACCCACTTGCCATCCTTACTTTTTCGATAGTGCTTGTAGAAAAGCAAGAGCAATATTTCCCAACAAAGGTAAATACCCAAGGCAGCCAATTGATTTGTCTTTCCACCCACCAACATGGTGACGATAAAGAAGAGACTAACCAACACTTCATACCAGGCAAAGCGTTTCTTGAAAAAGAGGCCGATAAAGATAGGCAAGGTTGCAGCAATCACATAGACAAAATACTGAGGATTGCCGTATGGCTCTAAATGAGGAAGCTGTTTAAAGAACTCCATCATCTCTTGTTCACCTCGTTAATCAATCCTTTGATGTCAATCTTTCCATTTGGAGTCAGTGGCAAACTGTCTCGATAAAGGAATTTAGACGGCATCATGTAGGACATCATGATATCTGTCAAATCTTCCTTGATGGCCTTAGTAATATCGATATCACGCTCAAACTGCTCACGAACACCGTCTTTTAAGATGACATAGGCCAACAAATTTTGTACCTTGTGGTCCTTATTATAGCGCGGTACTGCGACAGCAGACTCGATAAAGCGAGACTTATTGAGGTTTTGAGAGACATCTTCTAACTCAATGCGGTAACCGTTAAACTTAATCTGGAAGTCCATGCGTCCGCCGTAGAGAAGCAAGCCTTCATCTGTCATAGTTCCCACATCGCCTGTATGATAGGCTGGCAGACCTTCAAACTCAAAGAAGGCTTCTGCCGTCTTTTCAGGATTGTTCATATAGCCTTTTGAAACAGCTGGCCCAGAGACAATGATTTCTCCCTGTTCGCCATTGGGCAATTTATTTCCGTCCTCGTCAATGATAAAGGTTGGAGAATCAGCCTTGGTATAGCCGATTGGTAGACGTTTGAGAGTCACTAGCATCTCATCTGTCACAGCAACAGCTGACAAGGCTACTGTCGCTTCTGTTGGACCGTAAGCATTGATAATACGGGCATTTGGGAAACGCTCACGTAGTTTTTGAGCCGTTTTGACCGTCAATTCTTCTCCATCAAAATAGAAATGCGTGATGCCAGGCATTTTCTCACTATTAAAGTCTTCTGATAACATGGCCATATCCGCAAAAGAAGGAGTTGATGTCCAGATAGCGATTGGCAATGAAAAGATGGTCGCAAAGAGTTGCTTAAAGTCCTGAGTAATGGCTGAAGGAAGAGCGAAGAGCGTACCACCTAATGCCAAGGTCGGAGCCCAGTACATGACAGACAGATCAAAAGAATAAGGTGGCTGAGCCAGCATTTGTGGACGACTTGGCGTCGCAAATTCCTTATCCGTAATCATCCAGTTGGTAAAGCTGAGGAGATTATCATGTGAAATCTGCACTCCTTTAGGCTTACCAGTCGTACCAGAAGTAAAGATAATGTAGTAATTATCATCTCCCTTGACTGGATGCGTGATCTCATAGCTTGTCCCTTGAGCAAAGGCTTCTTGAACCTGAGCTAGAGTCATCATCGGTGTAGAAACCTGCTCCAATGGAAATTCTGAAATGGCAATAATCAAACTTGGCTCCGCTACTTCTAAAATAGCCGAAACTCGCTCCAAGGCCGAATGGCTATCAATTGGAATGTAGGCGTGACCTGACTTAGTCAAGGCTACAAAAGTTGCCAACATTTCATACTCTTGACCACCAAAAACAACCACAGGAGACTTCTCTGGCAAATCCAGTTGATCAATGGCTGCAGCCAAACTATCCGAATCAGCCTTCAAATCTCCATAAGTGTGTTCCTGCCCCAAAACATTGTAAACAGGATAGCTAGGCTGTGTCTGAGCAAAATGCTCAATGGTTTCAATCATATCTACTATTGGTTTATTTGACATAATAAGGATTCTCCTTCAAGTTAAAATTCATTATAGATAAAGCTTCCTTGACCCTGACCAAGATAGCTAAAAAAGTAAAGTAGCCCTAGAAAGATAATAAAATACAAGGCTGTCCGACCAAGAAAGAGGTACAATTCTTTTCTCTGTTTCATCTCTCATCTATGAAATAACTTTTGTATTTTTTGTAGATGTCATTTTGTTGCTTGTTTCCCTTGGTAATATCAATAATCCGATTGATTAATTTTTCTTTCGTTTCCTTACTAATCTTATCATTATCTAGCATGTGGAAAATATGTTCCTGAGAAGCCTTGTTCAAAAAGGCATCTTGATGAGTCCCATCTTTTTCAAACCACTGAACAGACTCTACTATAGCTACTTTTCGCTTACTCATAGATCCCTCAATAGAACCCAAGGTCGTAGCCTGAATGATGTTTTGAGAATAGCTGGTCCCAATCTGCATGATATTAAAATCGTTGTAGTTAAAAATTTTATTGGGATGATAGTCTTCATTTATAGTCGCAACCAACTCCGAAGAACCCAATAAAACCAGTGTATTGGCAGTAATATTGCTTGTCAGAATATCTCTACTTTTATACTTTTCATACGAAGTGCTATAGCGAATACTGTTATCCTTTACTTTATAATAATCATCAATCTTCTTGACGTATGTCACATTTAAAAGGGCAAGCGTCGCAATTACAAGCACTAGCGATAGCAAAAATGCTTTTAGTTTAATCATCTCGTTTTATCCTATCCCTTCGATTCTTCCAACCTCTTTTCAATTTCTTATCTCTTTAAAATCGTCAGTAAGATTTTATAGGGTTCACCTGAAAAGATAAAGAAACCAATCATAACCAGATTCATGGTCACAAACCAACTTAGTAGTTTATACCAATTTTTGTTTTTATTTTTCTTATAAAAAGGGCTTTTCTTTTGATACACTTCAAATCCAGCCATCAAGACACCGTGATAAAAACCATAAACAATGTAGCTAACACTAAGACCATGCCAAAAACCCATGACCAACATATTGACCATATAGGCGTAGATTGCATTGTGTAGTCTATTTTTAAACCATTTTTTCCTGATAACCTGCATCAATACTCTTGAAAACACAAAATCTCTCAACCAAGTCGACAAGGTGATATGCCATCTATTCCAGAAATCCTTGATATCGACACTCAAGAAAGGTTTGTTAAAATTCATCGGTGTCTGAATACCTAGAATATTGCTACTTCCAACGGCCATTAGACTATAGCCTGCAAAGTCGAAGAACAGATACAAGGTATAGAGGTACATATACTTGATTGAGTAAACGACTGTACCAGTATTGCTTAGAGCGAGTAACATCTGGTACACATAAGTTGACAAAACAACCTTGTAAAGTAGACCTAAAACGATACGATACACACCGTCCCCTGCTAACTCTAGATACTCTTTTCGAGGCATGACCTCGTTTATCTCTTTTAAAAATCTCCTACTCCGATCAATCGGACCAGCACTAACTGTAGGGAAAAAAAGTAAAAATTGCAGGTAGTCTTTTATGCTAATCTTTTCTTTAATCAAGCCATCCGATATCTCCAGCATGATCTGAATAGTCTTAAAGGACATGTAAGAAATTCCAATAAAGGCCAACAGATGCAGAGAAGTTAGGGCAAAGACTTTATTAATCACTAAAGGAAAAATAGAAAGGAAAACCAGAGGTTTCAGCCGCTTTGTTTCTATCCTCTGTGCTATGAAAACCAGAAAATATTGATAAATTACAAAGGAGATTAAATAGACAATCATTGCTCTACTCTTGCCATAAATAGCTCCTGCAAATAAGAGGGAGAGCACCAAAATATAGTAGTCCTTACGTTTTTCAAAAAAGTTTACTGCAAAACCAATTAGTAAAACTACAAACAAAAGAAGGAAAAACTCATTCCCCTCGAAATAATTCATACCAGCCAAACTCCTTTTTTCTTTTTCTCATCTCATGATTTATCTTTTTAAGATTAGTTCCTATCATATTACCAAGAATAGTTAACTTTATTCATTATATCATAATTTAAAAACTAAAAATACTTCTGTTATTTTATTTCTTAAAATAAAAAATCCAACTGACTCTTAGTACTGAACCCCAATAATGAGACAAAATTATTCACACCATAAATAAAATTCAAGAACAAAAAATTGATGAAGGAACCGGTAAAGGATTCTGACTTTCTAGCTGTAAAGCTTCGACTCTTTCCTCTAACTCTTTTAGGTAAGCTACCTCAGTATGTAAGCGTTCATTCTCCTCCTTAAATCGTTCTAATTCTGTCATTTCTTCACAAGTTTTCTTCTGTTTACGTCCCATTTTAGCTAACCTTCCTCTTGTTTTCTCAGCAATAGTATACCTGTTTTTCCTGTATTGTGCCAGCCAATTTGGAAGCATTCCTTGGTTTGGGAGGGCATAATCAAGACTAACACTTCCTTGCGAACGACCTTCAAGAAGAACTTTATCAATCATTTTTTGTTTTAATTCTGGAGAATAATCGCGATTCTGCCCTTTCTTGACAATTTCAATCCCATAACGATCAAAACAAACTAAACATGTATGTTACTTTAGAAATACCTACTCCAAATATAGTTGAAAGTTGCTTTAAGCTGATTCCTTGTTTTTTAGTTCATGGATTTGAACTTTCTCTTCATAATTCAATTTCATAATAAAACGCACAATATCAAG
>NZ_AEDV01000094.1 GCF_000148545.1 Streptococcus mitis SK597
CTAAGTTGAAGGAACTAGAGACTACTGCCAAAAAATTAGAGAAACTGCAGCAAAAATTCCCTGATTCACATGATATAGCTTTGCCGTATGCCTTGATTTTTGGTCAATTTATCAAACAAGCAAACTGAGTTGAAAGAGCGGGAGGCTACTATTGAAAAAGTACAAAGCTTACAACAACAATTCCCTGATTCACATGATATAGCTTTGTCGTATGCCATGATTTTGTTCAATTTATCAACCAAGCAGACTGAGCTGAATAAACTCGAAGCTACTGCCAAAAAATTAGAGAAATTACAGCAAAAATTCCCTGAATCACATGATATAGCTTTGCCGTATGCCATGATTCTGTTCAATTTATCAACCGAGCAAACTAAGTTGAAGGAAGTAGAGACTATTGCCAAAAAATTAGAGAAATTACAGCAAAACTTCCAGAAATCACATGATATAGCTTTGCCGTATGCCATGATTTTGGTTAATTTATCAACCAAGCAGACTAAGCTGAATAAACTCGAAGCTACTGCTAAGAAATTACAGGAATTGCATGAACATGAACACTTCCAAGAATCTGAAGAGATCGCTTTTATATACGGTATGTTCTTGGCAATCTTATTTAATCATCAAACAGAGTTGAGTGAACGTCGACAAACCACAAAAACAATTAAAAAACTCTATAAAAAATTTTCCAAATTTATGATACAAAATTTTGATGATCTATTTTTTAGTAATGATAATGTCTGTGATAGTGAGCAGTACATGCTATTCAACTTTATCCTAAGAGAAGGTCTTTTAAAGAATACTAAATATGCTATTTTACAAAAATGGGCAGAGCGTTATAAAGAAGACTCGAGTGAACTAAAGAACTTGCTATCTATTTATCAACTTGTTCAGAAAATCAAGTATCAACTGGGATTAAAAGACTCAGATAAAAATCAGGTGCTTAAATTTGGCCATTACACCAAGGGAAGTACTCTCCAAATTATGTTAGATCAAGAGGAGAATGAAAAGAAGAAAAGTATTTTTTCAGTATCTGGGAAAACTCGCTTGTATAATGCTAATTATATGAATGATCCTGAAGAAGGAATCGTCATAGAACAGATATTGGGCTTAGATAGACGAGATGTTTTGGAACCAAGCTCTTGGTTTTTAATGAGTTTTACAAACAAAACGGATGATTTGGCCATGTGGTCCCAGTATGGTGATGATGCCACAGGTGTTTGTCTGGTACTTCGAGAAGATGATTTTTCTAGATTTACTTCCTTCAATGATGTTTCTTGGGTCAAGAAAAAAACTTTTTAGAATTCTCTGATAAGATGTATTTACTGAAATCTGAATTAAATAGCGGTTTTGAAAAATCTATCTTTCGGAGTGAAAGTGAAAATTCAGTCGATATTGTTAATGATGAAGGAACTGAACCTAATTCTGTAGAAAAAGATAGTGATTCAAAAGGGAATCGTGATTATCTCTACCGAATTGCCTATGTTAAGCATATAAAGGAAAATTTAAAACTAGAACGAACTGAACTATTTGAGAAGTCGGAAATAAAAGAATTAGAAAAATTGTTGAATAGTTTAAAAGAAAAACTAGATATCGGTTCAAAAGTCACGGAGAAGAACTATCAATATGCTAT
Organism: Streptococcus mitis SK597; assembly: GCF_000148545.1. Lineage (GTDB taxonomy): Bacteria > Bacillota > Bacilli > Lactobacillales > Streptococcaceae > Streptococcus > Streptococcus mitis_C. The sequence continues at coordinate 1,628 of NZ_AEDV01000094.1, forward strand.
TGCTGATTGTATCGAGGAAATTCGTTACTTGTTTAAATCTGTAGATTATAAATATGAGAATGAACTGCGTATCTTACGCTATGCTAATCTAGACCCAAGTAATGATAAAATCAAAATTGATAAAACTTCTGGGATAGGAAAACTTTATGTAGAACGTGAAAATTCAATTCAAATCGATGAAGTCATTTTCGGTCCTAAGTTTCCAAATCCTGAATACGTGACTCCTTTATTGAAACTTTTGGATAAGAAAATTAACTATAAGAAATCTACGATAAAATTTAGATAAAGGCTGATAAAATCCTTTAAACTTCTAGTTTTGGCTAGAAGTTTTTTATATATAAAAATTTTACACATTTCTCTTGACAGGGCTTTCTTTTAGATGTACAATGTATGTGTAGAAAAATTATATATAAAAATCTTACACATTAGAAAAGGAGGTTTCCCATGTACTTTCCAACATCCTCTGCCTTGATTGAATTTCTCATCTTGGCCGTACTGGAAAAAGGAGATTCTTATGGTTATGAGATTAGCCAAACCATTAAGCTGATCGCTAATATCAAAGAATCTACACTCTATCCTATCCTAAAAAAATTGGAAGGCAATAGCTTTCTGACAACCTATTCTAGAGAGTTCCAGGGTCGCATGCGCAAATACTACTCCTTGACAAACGGTGGTATAGAGCAGCTCTTGACCCTAAAAGATGAATGGACACTCTATACAGACACCATCAATGGCATCATAGAAGGGAGTATCCGCCATGACAAGAACTGAATACCTGACTCAGCTAGAACTCTATCTCAAGAAACTACCTGAAGCTGACCGCATCGAAGCCATGGACTATTTCAGGGAACTCTTTGACGATGCTGGAGTCGAGGGAGAAGAAGAACTCATCGCTAGCTTGGGAACTCCCAAAGAAGCAGCCCACGAAGTCCTCTCTAATCTTCTCGATAAAAAAATCAATGAGGCACCCGCTCAAAAGAATAACCGACAAATTTTGCATATCGCCTTGTTAGCCCTCCTTGCAGCACCCATCGGCATTCCTCTGGGAATCGCCATCCTCGTGTCCCTGTTCGCAATCCTTGTGGCAGCCTTGACTGTCATTCTGGCTTTCTTTGCGATTTCCATACTTGGTATCATTGGCGGATTCCTATTTTTAGTTGAAAGTTTCACTGTCTTAGCCCAAGCCAAACCAGCCTTTATCTTGATTTTCGGTTCTGGTTTACTAGCCATCGGTGCTTCTTCGCTAGTTTTACTAGGTATTTCCTATGTAGCTCGCTTCTTCGGTCTACTCATTGTTCGCTTGGTGCAATTTGTTCTTAAAAAAGGAAAGAGAGGTGACCAGCATGCGTAAATTGACAAAAGGATTTCTCATTTTTGGTGTGGTAACTACCGTTGTCGGATTTATCCTGCTCTTTGTAGGTATCCAATCTGACGGAATTAAGAGCCTACTTTCCATGTCCAAGGAGCCTGTCTATGATAATCGGATGGAAGAGTTGACCTTTGGCAAGGAAGTCGAAAACCTAGATATTACTCTCCATCAACACGCACTGACCATCACAGACTCTTTCGATGATCAAATCCACATTTCTTACCATCCATCTCTTTCTGCTCACCATGATCTTATCACAAATCAGAACGATAAAACGCTGACCCTCACTGATAAGAAACTGTCTGAAACTCCATTTCTCTCTTCTGGAATTGGCGGGATTCTCCATATCGCAAGTAGCTACTCTCGTCGTTTTGAAGAAGTTATTCTCCAATTGCCAAAAGGGAGAACTCTAAAAGGAATCAACATCTCAGCAAATCGCGGTCAAACCAGTATCACCAATGCCAGCCTTGAAAATGCGACCCTCAATACCAATAATGGCTATCTCCTCCGAATTGAAGGAAGTCGTATCAAAAACAGTAAACTCACAACCCCTAATATCATTAATATCTTTGATACAGACCTTATAGATAGTCAGCTAGAGTCAACAGAACATCACTTCCACGCTGAAAATATCCAAGCCCATGGTAGGGTTGAACTGACTGCCAAATATTATCTCAGAATCATCCTAGACCAGAAAGAGAGCCAACGAATTAACTGGGACATCTCAAGCAACTATGGTTCTATCCACCAATTCACAAGAGAAAAGCCTGAATCAAGAGGCACGGAATTAAGCAACCCTTACAAAACTGAAAAAACCGATATCAAGGATCAACTCATTGCTAGAGCTGATAATGATATTGAGCTAATATCCATACCAAACAGACGTTGACAAAAGCGCTTACATTTGCTACTATGGAAGCATATTTATCTAACTAAAAAGGAGGTTCTACCATGAAACAAGAATGGTTTGAAAGTAATGATTTTGTAAAAACAACAAGCAAGAACAAACCTGAAGAGCAAGCTCAAGAGGTTGCAGACAAGGCTGAAGAAACGATAGCTGATCTCAATACGCCAATTGAAAAAAATACTCAAGTAGAGGAGGACGTCTCTCAAGCTGAGGTCGAACTGGAAAGCCAGCAAGAAGAGAAAATTGAAACGCCTGAAGACAGTGAATCGAGAACAGAAATAGAAGAAAAGAAAGCATTAGATTCTACTGAAGAAGAGCCAGATATTTCTAAAGAAACAGAAAAAGTCACTATAGCTGAAGAAAGCCAAGAAGCACTTCCTCAGCAAAAAGCAACCACGAAAGAGCCACTTCTTATCAGTAAATCTTTAGAAAGTCCTTATATCCCCGACCAAGCTCCAAAATCTACGGATAAATGGAAAGAGCAAGTGCTTGATTTTTGGTCTTGGCTAGTGGAGGCTCTCAAATCTCCTACAAGCAAGTTTGAAACAAGTAGCACACACAGCTACACGGCCTTTCTCTTGCTCATTCTATTTTCTGCATCTTCCTTTTTCTTTAGTATCTACCACATCAAACATGCTTACTATGGACATATAGCAACTATGCATAATCACTTCCCTGAACAATTTGCTTCATTAAATCTCTTTTCGATTATCTCTATCCTAGTAGCAACAACACTCTTCTTCTTTTCATTCCTCTTGGGCAGTTTCGTTGTGAGACGATTTATCTACCAAGAAAAGGACTGGACGCTAGAAAAGGTTCTCCAACAATATAGTCAACTCTTGGCAATTCCAATCATCCTCACTGCTATTGCTAGTTTCTTTGCCTTCTTTGATAGCCTACGATTTTCAGCCCTTTTGTGTGTGATTAGCATTGGAATCATTCTGCTTGCTAGTCTCCATATCATTACAAGACCAAGTCAAGCAAGTGAAACCGACTCCTTTTATCAGCTATTCTTGTCTGTCCTTGTGAACGGAGTCATTATCCTCCTCTTCTTTGTAGCTGAAGTGGCACTGATTGGAGATTATCTTCGTATCTTGGCCTTTCTTTAAACTTCATACTCTTCGAAAATCTCTTCAAACCACGTCAGCTTCGCCTTACCGTAGATATATGTTCCTGACTTTGTCAGTCTTGTCTACAACCTCAAAACAGTGTTTTGAGCAGCCTGCGGCTAGCTTCCTAGTTTGCTCTTTGATTTTCATTGAGTAGCAATCCTGTCTTTCATGGCAGGATTTTTCTATTTCAAAAAAGCAAGTCGATTGACCTGCTTCTGCTTTACTCTTCTTGTGCTATTACTTTAAAATCTTGTCCTAGGATGGGTTGAATTTCTAATTGATTGGCGTCTAGTTGGTGGTAAAATGCTGATGGTAGTGACTCTAGGAATTTTGCATAGTCCAAGCGAGCGATGGCTTCATAGTCTTCTGGTTTAGAGCCGTCTCCTGTGATTTGAACCAAGTCAATCTCCCACTGGACTTCCTTATCCACCAATTGCTCCATATAGACTGCAGGAACAAACGGTTCTCTCGGCAAAATAGTCTTGACCCCTTGAGCCAGATGGTAAACACCGTGCACTTGGCCTTCTCCATCTTGATAGAAGGAAACTCTTGCAAAGTAGGCATCTGTCTCTTGAATCGCCCGGACACGCGCTTCAAACTGAGCCAAGCCATCTTCCCCTAAAAAGCTTTTCAAATCCTCATGACTAAAGAAAACAGGATTAAAAATTCCTTGGCAAATCGTAAAACGGGCTGCAGTGTCTGTCAGATGGGCTTGAATACTTGCTTGGAAATAAGCTTCAAAATCAAAACCATCTAGCCCTTCAATCTCAGTTCCTGTATAAGCAAGCAGGGCATCTAAAAATGCTTTGATAATCTGCCAGTCTGTCTTCGTTAGTAGGTCAGGAAAATCGACACGATAAGCCTTTTGACCATCAGCATAACTGACCTTAAAGAGAAATTGTGACTGCCCCACTATCGCACACTCGATAGACTCGAGACGGTTAAGAGGCTGACGGAGATAGACTGCATCATAGCTATGTGACTCCAAGCCATCTACCAAGGCCAAGATCGACTTGGCAGTCAAAATCTCCTGTTCTCCTAAAATGCTCTGTTTATTTGGAATAAAAAATGTTTTCGCCATAACTGGACTCCTTTGAAATCGTTTACATACAGTATACCTTATTTTTCTGAAAGATACAGAAACAAACTTTAGATTTTTGAGTACAAAGCATAGAAAAACAGCCCCTAAGGACTGTTTGATCTTATACAGTAGCTGCTTGATCCAAGCTTTCACCGATAGCGGCTAGGCGCTCGACAACTTCAGCTTGTGTTAATTCATTTTCTGAAACATAGCGGTTACGTGGGTGAACACGGCACTCGTGTGAGCATCCACGAAGGTACTTGTCTTCATTTTCTTCTGATGTCAAGATACGACGGTTACAGAATGGATTTCCACAGTTGACATAACGTTCACATGGTGTTCCATCAAACCAGTCTTTCCCTACGATGGTTGGGTTGACATGGTTAACATCTACGGCGATACGCTCGTCAAAGACGTACATTTTCCCATCCCAAAGCTCACCTTGGACTTCTGGGTCTTTACCATAAGTTGCGATTCCTCCGTGCAATTGACCAACATCTTTGTAGCCTTCACGGACCATCCAGCCTGAGAATTTCTCACAGCGAACGCCACCTGTACAGTAAACCACAACACGCTTGTCCATGAATTTTTCTTTGTTATCACGAACCCATTGTGGCAACTCACGGAAGTTGCGGATATCTGGGCGGATAGCCCCACGGAAATGTCCGAGGTCGTACTCATAATCGTTACGTGTGTCAAGGACAACAGTATCTTCGTCAAGAAGGGCTTCTTTGAACTCTTTTGGAGACAAGTAATCACCTGTTGTTTCAAGTGGGTTGATGTCGTTGTCAAAGTCGTTGTCTTCCAAACCAAGGTGGACAATTTCTTTCTTGTAGCGAACAAACATCTTCTTGAAGGCTTGCTCATTTTCTTCGTCAATCTTGAACCAGAGATCTTCCATGCCTGGGAGGCTGTGAACGTAGTCCATGTATTTTTGAGTTGTTTCGTAGTCACCTGAAACTGTTCCGTTAATTCCCTCGTCAGCGACTAGGATACGGCCTTTAAGACCGATTGATTTACAGAAAGCCAAGTGGTCTGCAGCAAATTGCTCTGCATTTTCAATTGGAGTATAAAGGTAGTAAAGTAAGACACGAATATCTTTTGCCATAAGATTTGTTCTCTTTTCTATTCTTAAATTTTCAGAATTTTTCATCTAACTATACTAGTATACCTGCTTGAGAAAGCGAATGCAATTTATTTGACTGGAAATTGTAGAAAGGGATTTATCCCTGCACTTCATCAGTAACCATAGCGAATAGCAGATAATTCTCTCAATTTTTTGATCTGATCGGATTGACTTTCTGATAAAATCAGCTTATTTTCAATCAACACACCTGAGATGTCTACACTCATTTGACTCAATATAAACGGAATAGAAGTCCCATCGTCCTTTAATCGCTTTTTATAAATCACTAACTGATTTTTCAAGGGAGTCAGTTGAGGCGTATCCTTTATGTCTTCTAGTAGATAATCAATGATAGTCATGGCTTCACAACGCCTTTCACTACCCCCAGCAAACCATTTTAATGGTGTCATTCTCATTTTCCTCCTGAAATTGAAAAACGATCATTCCTAAGGCTCGTATCAATATTTTACCCAAACACCCTCTGTAAAAAAGTCAGCAGAAATGGTAGGGTCGCGACAATATTATTGATCACATAAGATGCATAAGCCGGATTGAAGTTTTAAAAAATAAAACTTAATCTTAACTACCGATTTAGCAACTAATCTAGCAAGCCACAATAAACCATCTCATTGAAATACTAAGCATATCTAGACTGAACTTAAATTTTTGTTTAGATGCTGGACAAAAACTCAATTTCAGGAGAAAACCAAGTAAATCTTCCCACAATAAAGCAGATATGATAAAAATCCTCATCGCTCCAAACAACACAATCCATGAAAGAATCATGAGTATGATCATCTGTAAAATCAAGACTCCCTAAAATCACATCTGCAAATTCTCCTAATGTTTATTTTTGGGAATGTGTATATGCCGATAGCAACTTTTCCAAATTTGACAGAAATAACCCAAGAACCCATAGATAATAGCTTTTCAGCCTCTATTTCCTGTTTTATTCATTTCAAATGTACCATAATCCCTCCAATAGTCAAGCAAAATAATTTCTTTTAGTCTATCATCCCTCTTGAGTTTATCGAACTAAGTCACCTATAACTCGAAAAAGATATAGAAATAGAATGTTTCACGAGAAACACTCTATTTCATCTATTATAACAACGAGAGTATTAGGTATCTATCTGCTTATCATTAGTAGGCCTACACTCTGTCCCCAAGGTTATCCACAAGTTGTGAATAACTATCCCAAGCTGTTCTTAACTCTTTATTTACAGGAATTAAAACTACTTTATAATCCTCAAAAGTTACTAAATTGGTCACACAAATAAGAATTATCACTGAAATAATCAGAAGTTATCCACACTTATCCACAACCTGTTAGTAACTTTTGTGAATAGTCTTACTTAAGCTAAGACTATTCACAATCAGTAAAAAAGAGCCTGTTGCCAAGCTCTTTAGTCTATTATTTCTTCTCAGCGCGAAGGGCTGACAAGATTTGTGTACGGATATCATCCACACCATTTGGCGTATTTGGTAAAAAGATGGTTTGATTTCCTTTAGAGGCAAAGGTATTCAAGGTATCCAAGTACTGGTTAGTCAAAAGGATGGACATGATTTGCTCTTCTGTCATGCCAACATTGGCTTCCTTGAGTTCTGTGATAGACTCTGCCAATCCATCCACAATCGCCTTACGTTGTTGGGCAATCCCCACACCATGAAGGCGGTCTTTTTCTGCTTCGGCTTCAGCTGCAGTGACAATTTTAATCTTGTCAGCTTCCGCCAATTCTTGCGCTGCGACCCGCTTACGTTGCGCCGCATTGATTTCATTCATAGATTGCTTAACTTCTGCATCTGGTTCGACCTTGGTTATCAAGGTTTTCACGATAATGTAGCCGTAAGTGGTCATTTCTTCTGCTACTTGGTGTTGAACCTCAAGGGCAATCTCATCTTTTTTCTCAAACAGTTCATCCAAGGTTAATTTGGGAACAGAAGAGCGAAGGGCATCTTCGATATAAGATTTAATCTGAGATTCTGGACGCATGAGTTTATAGTAAGCATCTGTCACGCTCTGCTCATTGACACGGTACTGAGTCGCTACATTCATCATAACGAACACATTGTCCTTGGTCTTAGTCTCAACCACAATATCGCTTTGCAATAAGCGCAACTGAATGCGTGCTGCAATCGAGTCAATCCCAAAAGGCAAGCGAATATGAATACCGCTATTAGCAACCTTTTGGTATTTCCCAAAGCGTTCAATAATCGCCACCGACTGCTGACGAACCACATAAACTGTACTCAGTGTGACTATCAGCAATAGAAGCACACAAACCACCACAAAAATCATCAAAAATGTTGCCATTATCGTGACCTCCATTATTATTTTTCCTGTATTATAGCACATTTAAAGAAGGCTGTGCAGTTTTTACTGCGATTTTTCCTGAAATGTCAATAATTAGAGGTAAATTGTCACATTGTCGTCAAATCTCTTGCTAAAACAACTCTTTATAAAAGGCAATCGTTTCTTCTAAGGTTGGCATAAATGGATTTCCTGGTGCGCAGGCATCAATCAAGGCATTCTTAGAAAGGTATTCAAAGTCGAAATCTTTTTCTTCAATACCAAGTTCAGTCAATTTCTTAGGAATACCTACTGTCTCAGAAAGCTTCTCAATCTCAGCAATTGCGTAATCGGCACACTCTTCATCTGATTTACCTTCTACATGAAGTCCCAAGGCTTTAGCAACATTGCGGAAAGCTTCTGGTACACGTTTAGCATTTTCACGTTCTATAACTGGTAACAACATGGCACAACAAACACCATGTGGCAAGTTATATACTGCACCGAGTTGGTGAGCCATTGAGTGAACATAGCCAAGACCAGCATTATTAAAGCTCATACCACCAAGGAAGATGGCATTAACCATACCTTCACGCGCTTCAATGTCGTGTCCGTTTGCCACTGCACGAGGAAGGTATTCCTTGATAAGCTCAATTGCTCCGATAGATAATTTCTTGGTCACATCATAAGCACCAGGTGTTACCAAAGCTTCAACAGCGTGAGTCAGAGCATCCATACCAGTAGCAGCAGTCAAAGCTTGAGGTTTTGAAATCATCAATTCAGGGTCATTAACAGAGATAAGAGCAAGGCTATTCTTGTCAACCATTACCATCTTAACCTTGCGTTCTTCATCGGTAATCACATAGTTAATAGTAATTTCTGCAGAAGTTCCTGCCGTTGTATTAATAGCCACAACTGGCAAGCCTTTTTTAGCAGACTTATGAAGCCCTTCATAATCCTGTGGTTTTCCACCATTTGTAGCCATGATAGAGATACAACTAGCTGCATCCTGTGGAGACCCACCACCAAGACTGATGATAAAGTCACAGCCATGTTCTTGCAAAGCAGCTACCCCATCTGTGACATTCTTACAAGTAGGGTTTGGCTCTACATCGCTAAAGATGACATATTCGATTCCTTCTGTATCTAGCGGTTTTAAAACCTTAGGCAAAATGTCACTGCCTTCGATGAACTTATCTGTCACCAAAAGTGCCTTTTTATAGCCAAGTTCCTTGATATAAGGACCCACTTCATTTACAACACCTTTACCAATAAGGTTGACTGCCGAAACATAAAATGTAGCCATATAATTTTCCTCCTGCGCCTTCGCGCTATCTATTTAACATCATTATATTACTTTTTGTATTCGCTTTCAATCATTTGTGAAATATCTAACAAATATTTTTAAAAGGATAGGAGGGACGCAAGCTCACCTCCTATATAAACAAGTTTTATTTATGTAGTGGTCCCAACAACTGACATGCACGATAGTCTGCTGATTCTAGATCCTCTGTTCCAAATAAGGACCAATTTTTAGGTCTAAAGATATCTTCCTCAGGTACATTATGCATATTGACAGGAATTCTCAACATAGAAGCCAAGGTAATCAAGTCTGCTCCAATGTGTCCATATGTTATGGCTCCGTGATTAGCTCCCCAATTATTCATGACGTCATAGACAGACTTGAAAGCACCTTTTCCTGTCAAACGTGGAGCAAACCAAGTAGTTGGCCATCCTGGATCTGTACGATTATCTAAAGTATGGTGAACATCTTCAGGAAGTTCAAGTGTGTAACCTTCTGCAATTTGTAGCACTGGACCAACCCCTTTTAGAAGATTGAGACGTACCATTGTTACTGGCATATCCCCCTTCGTCAAGAAGCGAGTTGAGAATCCTCCTCCACGGAAATATTCGCGGTTTGCTGGTGGGAAGTCTGTGTTTTCAAGCATAGCCTGCACTTCACTTTCTTCCAACTCCCAGAATGGTTTCATAACAGGTTTGCCATCTCGAGTAGCTTGACCTGTACCATCCAATGTACAAGAGCCAGAGTTAATCAAATGTAAGAAACCATCTGCGGCATTACCTTCTAGAGTATGCCCTGTTACACGTTTAACAGCCTCTGGACTCCAATAAGTACGCACATCAGCAAAGATTTGTGGAGTATTTGTTAATAGATAATTAAAGAGCATAGACACACCATTTAGTGAATCATTCTCTGTCGCAAATATAAATGGTTTTCGAATACCATTCCAGTCAAATTGAGTGTTTAAGAACGTTTCCATAAAGTCCCCATTAGGGAAGTGGTCTGTCCATTGACGTTGACCTTGGAAACCAGCTACTAAAGCGTGGTGACCAACTGCTTCTTCCTCAAAGCCAAGCTCTGCTAAACGAGGATTTCCCTGCATAAGATCTCGACCAATCATGAACATTTTTACAACAAATTCCCATTGTTTTTCTTTTTCTTCTTTAGAAAGAATCAAATCCTCACGATTTCGGTCAACCCCTTCTTTGATATGTTCTTTTACCCAAACCATAGCACGTTCAAACTCTTCTGGGTCATAAATACCACGGTCAATACGGCGCGTGAACTCCGTCATATCTACCGATTCATTTCGCATTCCTAAGTATTCTTGGAAGAAATCTGGATTTACAATAGAACCGCCAATCCCCATCGAAACACTACCCATTGATAGGTAAGCAGTGTCTCTCATCAAGCCAGTTGCAAGAGCTGCACGCGCATAGCGTAAAAGTTTTTCTTTGACAGCTCCTGGAATATCTGTATCATTAGCTTCCTGAACATCTCTACCATAAATCCCAAAGGCTGGAATCCCTTTTTGAGCATGTGAAGCTAGTACAGCTGCAAGATAGACAGCTCCTGGGCGTTCTGTCCCATTAAATCCCCAAATAGCATGAGGAATATCTGGAGACATATCCATAGTTTCACTACCATAACACCAGCATGGTGTGACTGTAATTGTTGCACAAACATTTGATTTTTTGAACAATTCATGTGAAGCTGCAGCCTCTGGAACACGACCAATAGTAGATGGAGAAATCACGCATTCCACAGGTTCTCCATCTGGATATTTCAATGTACTTGAAATAAGATCTGCCACACTTTTAGCCATGTTCATTGTTTGTACTTCAAGTGATTCGCGTACACCTTGACGACGACCATCAATAGTCGGACGAATACCAATACGTGGATGTTGGATCATAATACTTTCCTCTTATTTTTCTGTTTCTTTTATACTACCGATGATAATTTTTAAAATTACTTATAAGTATAAACCTCTACCTCTGCCAAACTTAAAGGAATTCCTGCGTTTCTCAAAGAAATTCTAACCTTTTTTCCCTTCAGTCCTTTTAAGCCTATGGATAGATTATTGCTTTCTAAACTGTCAATATGTTGTTTAAAAACTTCATGATTATTTGAATCATATATAATAATATCAAAATTTGATAATCTCTGAATTTCAGCATCTGTTCTATTATAAATAATTAACTTTTCTAATTCTTCGGTTTGTGCTAAATCTATCTCCCACCATGAAGGAGAATCTCCTTTGGTATGAGTCACCGAATGATGACCATAATCTCCGTTTTTATTTCCATCAACTGCTAGACGAGAAAAACCATTGTAATCCGTTGAACTCTGTCTAGTTTCTTTTGCTAACGCAATATTGGAAAGTTTCTTCGGAGTTCTCTTTGAACCATAGACTTCAACTTCCGCTAAACTTAACGGAATAGCTGATGATTTTAATTCTATTTTGACTAGCTTAGCCCCTACAGAAGGTACTTTTAAAGATAACAGACCATCAACTACTTTATCAAAATGTCTTCTAAAAACTTCTTCTCCTGATGAAGATAGAAAAATAACATCAAAATTAGATAAACGCTGAGGTTCGGCGTCTGTTCTATTATAAATATCAACTTTAGAAACTGTAAACTCTTCTCCCAGATCGACCTGCCACCAAGCATTAGAATCTGCCTTAGTATGAGTCACCGAATGATGTCCGTAATCTCCGTCTTTATTACCATCAACTGCTAAGGCAGCCACACCTTCATAATTAGTTGAACTTTGAGTAGCTACCTTATTTGTAGAAACTACTTTATCTTCTGTTATTTTATCTATATCTTCTTCAGATTGCTTACCATCTGATTCTCTAAAAACCTCTACTTCTGCTAAACTCAAAGGTACACCACTCGTTAGTAATTTAACTTTAATATACCTAGCTCCTTTTTCTTTGAAATCTAGACTAACAGATTCACCCGACAAGCTATTAACATGTTTCTTAGCAACTTCGTTTCTATTATTGTCATATAGAATCACATCAAAATTAGATAGTCGTTGAGTCTCAGCATCTGTGCGATTATAAATTTTAACAAGCCCAACTTTATCCATTTTTTTCAAATCGACTTCCCACCAAGAGGGATTATCTGCCCTAGTGTGTGTTACCGAACCAGAGTTAAAATTACCATTTCTGTTACCATCCACAGCTCTATTAGAGTCTCCATTGTAATCTACAGAACTTTGTGTTGTTGGTTTTGCATATGCTATATTCAAATTACCATCATTAAATTTATCTGGTGTTGGGAAAGAGACTGGGCCTGTCCCCTCAGTATTTATAGACATCTCTACCATTCCATTATGATTAACCGTAATGGTATAAACATGGGTATTCTCATCCCAATTTTCTGTATAAGTATAATGATTTTTATCGCCACTTATATTTATCTGAGGTTTATGACCAGTATGCCCTTTTAATGTAAGTGTTGTTGTCCTAAAGTCATTATCTACAGGATTGATGGAATAATTTTTGCTTATCCAGTTCGCTAACTCTAATTCTTCTTTCTTCCAACTTTTTGATGCATCAAAATTTCCTGATAATGCCCACATAGCTGTCTTATCTGTCCTGTAATTGTTCAATAAAATATGTAAATTATTTGGATTTTCTTTAACAACAGCGTAAGTATGAGGCGTCAAATCTAACGATAACGACTTTGTATTATTAGTATACATAGGCAACATTACTTGCTGATTTTTATTGATGTTAGCATTACTATTATAAATATACCAGGAATTACCTACACGCTGAGCATACCCATCTCCTTCATAAAGTTTTGGATAAAGCGAGTTTAAATAGTTGACTTTACTAGACAATTCCTCACTATTTTTAGTCAAAATTTTTGCATTAGGGAATATAGATGAAATCTTTTCCTTATCAATTTTCTCATGTATTACAGGAAGAATATGGTATCTCCCATTATTATATAAAGGCATTGTTTCATCATTCGAATAAAGTCCTTGATAAAATCCGTTTAATGAACTAATCCTACCTTCTCCATTCCAAAATACAGCTTTTGTTCTATTTACAACTTCTTCCTTACTTGGAGCTGGATTTTGTATAGCATGTCTAAAGAAAGGAATAATACCTTTAGTAAATGCTGGAGTTGGTACATCATTTGTCATAAATGTATACGCGGCACATTCGAAATTATAAACTGTGCCTCCCCCAGTATATACATTCATCATTTCCATAGCAATCATTGATTCTGGTTCCGATGCATAGGATCTCATATCCCTAACTCTTCCAGTTTCAAATGTGTTTGTATAATGTTTTTCCCACCATTTCCATGTATCTGTTGATGAGCCCCAGTTATCACATAAGCCACTCAACCAAAATCCACTAACGATAGAATCTGTACCCGCATCATCTCTTATTGGCGTATTTTTAGTTGCCAACACCAAATTTTTATGATATTTTTGACTAGCTTCAAAGAATGTCGGATCATTCATAATAGTTTCCCAGAACCATTTTTCATGATCATGCCAGATAAAATGCGCTCCATATTTGGCACAAACTTCCAAATATTTAGCACTATGCGGAGCTAACTGGTTATTGTAAATCCAATAATTCTCAATATTTAAAACACCTTTTAACACACTATACTTTTGGAATTGTTCATCTAACCACTCTGGAGGAACTGTATCACGCTCCCCAGCCGACATAATAACCAAGAAAACTGGAATGTTTAGACTTTGAGCTTCCTCCAACATCTTGACATACCATTCTCTCAATTCTTTCGTATCTCGTGGAATACAACTTGTTGGTTTACAGACTTTTGCAGGATGAAGTTCAATCGCTGCATATGGCTTTACATCTTCAGGAATAGCTTCCCATGCTCCCTTCAATGTGTTCCCCCACCATAATCCGTTACCATTATCATTGCCATACAACGGAGAAAGCAACAATGGCGATTCATTATTAATCGTCGTTCTCATTTGAACACGATTATCAGCCTTAACTCCTGCTAACAATCCAAAACATAACATCCCAATACATACAAACAGTATTGTGATTAATTTTCTTTTTATTTTTTCTTTATTCATGACTTATACCTAAAAATTTAACTCAATAATTTTTTCTGAATTAAATACCAATTCAATATTTTGTACATCAGTATTTTTGCCATATATTCTTACTCTTACTTTTTGATCTTTGTTTCCTCCTTCCAATTTTAGAAATGTTATATCCCCATTTTCCCAAGCAAACGATACCTTATATCCTCCTCTTACTCTGAGGCCTTTCACTTCTCCTTCTGACCAAGCAGAAGGTAAAGCTGGAATTAGTGATAACCAATTATGATGGCTCTGTACTAATAATTCACAAATTCCACTCACCAAACCTAAATTACCATCAATTTGAAATGGTGGATGGTCAAGAAATAAATTCCCAAGAGTCGCATTATTTAACAAACCATTAATCTGGTTATAAGCAGGCTCACCTTGATATAGTCTCGCAAAAAAATGAATCAACCATGCAGCGCTCCAACCTGTTTGTGTACTAGCATGCAAACCACTTACTAACCAATTATTAATCGCTTGTTCCCTATCCTGCGAAGATAAAAAGTTAGCATTTGATAATCTCCTATTTATAGTGATTTCCGCTGCTTCTGCTAATTCAGGAGTTTTATAAATATCAATCTCATTATAAGGATAAAGCCCAAATAGAGGTGAAATGTGTCTATGACCAGGCTCTACTTCTTCATAATCCTCTAGCCATTCTTGTATTTGCCCATTACTACCTATTTTTGTTTTAGGTAATTTCTTTTTTAACTCCTTCACACGACTAATAAAATCCGAATTGTCTCCTAATTGTTTTGCAATGCCAATGCATGAATCACAAAAATATCTTAGAATTTGATTATCAATTGTAGATGATAGACAAGCATTTCCTTCAATACCATTTTTTAAGCGATATTTATTTTCCGGTGAGACACTTGGACCTGTCATCAAGTAGCCATCCACCTCAAATAAATAATCTTCAAAGAAAAGAAATGCTTCTTTTATCATTTCAAAATGTTCCGTAAGAACACGCTCATCTTGGAAATATAAATAGTGTTCCCAAATATGAGTACATAACCACGGAATAGTTAATACCCAAATTGCAGCACCCATAGCATGAGATTGGGGAGCCGTATCGCCAAAACCATCCGTATTATGATGTGCTGTAAAACCTCTAGCTCCATACATTTTCGTAGCGGTTAGTCTTCCCGGTTCTCTCATTCTTTCGAGCATATCAAATAATGGATATTCTACTTCTGGTAAATCACATGGACCTACCATCCAATAATTCATTTGGGTATTAATATTAATCGTATATTTAGAACCCCAAATTGGATTTAATTCATCACACCATATTCCTTGAAGATTGGCAGGTAAACCATTCGGCTGACTAGACGATATTAACAGATATCTTCCATAATGAAATAACAAGTTAGTCAAGTAGTTACTATACTTTTTAGTGTTTTCAAGAAGTAGATTCGTTGGAATGCTAAGACAATCTTTACTATAGTCCAGTTTAAAATCAACTCTATTAAATTGCTCCTGATATTTTTTTACATGTTCATCTTTTTCTGTAAAGTAATCAATGCTACTAAATTCTCCCTGAAGAGAAGAAATATCTATGTCTCCCCAATAATCCGTCATTGATTTGAGATAAAGAAATACCTCTGTAGCATTCCGAATAACTATTGTCTCTCCCAATACACTTACTTCACCATCCGTAACCTTAGAATGACATACTACTTTAAACTGAACACCTTTTCTACCTCCAGCAGAGGCCGACATTAAAATTGTACTTGAATCCAGTTTAGATACTTCATCATTAAACCGTTTATTTCTACCCAAATTAATGTTCAAATTTAATGTGTTTTGAACTGATGACACTATACGGCAACATAAAATATTCTTATTAAAACTCGTAAAATATTCTCTTTTTATTTGTAAATTACAACTATTAGGCTCAAACACAACATTAGAAATAGCTGTATCTAAATCTAGCTCTCTTTCATACAATGAAAGAGCAGAAGACTGAATATCTATATGCTCAATGTAAAGTTCCCCAAGTAATTCATAGTGGCTTTGATCTCTTGGGGTAGCAAACATTGTTAACTTTATCAATTCTTCGGCTTTCTGAACTTCTCCATCTAAAAGATATTCCCGAATTTTTTTAAGATGCAATAGTGAGTCTGGATTATTTCTATCTGACTTTCCTCTATACCAAATAGTCTCATCATTTAGTTGAATACATTCTTTTGTAGCTGAACCATAAATCATACCACCTAAATGACCGTTCCCAATCGGCAAGGCTTCATTCCAATTTGAGGCAGCTTTCTTATACCATAATTTCACTCTTTACCTCTCTTCCAAAATGGAGGTGATATCCCAAATACCACCTCCACACTTTCTACTACTTCAAAATTCCTAAAACAACTAGGATAACTCCAATAGCCATAACACTAAAGATTAGTACAACCGGATTCTTTCCTTTTCTAATTAATTTACACATTAATAAAGTCAAAGCCATAGGGATAAATCCTGGAATTAATTTTGTAATCATTTCTTGAACAGAAATAACAAGTTCCCCCTGCTTAAATTCTAATCCAAAATTAATACCAACCATTGATGGAATCAAACCACCCACTAGTACTAGCCCTAATGCTGTCGCCATACTCGTAACGCGATTCAATGTCCCTTTTGTATTATTTTCTTGGATAAGACTAGAACCCTTAGTATAGCCATATTTCAAACCGAAATATTTAACAGGAATATTAATAACATTAAACAATATTAAGGCGATAAAGATACCTAAAGCACCGCCGTCTTTAGAATAAGACGCACCAATACTAAAACAGATAGGAACTAGTGTCAGCCAGAACAAACTATCTCCTAGACCAGCCAGTGGCCCCATCAAGCCAACTTTAATACCAGTAATTGAATCTGCACCTTCATTTCCTTCTTGTTCTTCCATAGCGGAAGTAACTCCAAGAATAAATGGTGCCGCTGTTTGATGAGTATTGAAAAACTCAAGGTGACGTTTCATAGCAGGAGAAGCTGAATCTTTGTCTGGATATAGTTTTTTCAATACTGGAAGAATTGTATATAGAAAACCAAGGTTCTGCATTCTCTCATAGTTCCATGAAGAACCATACATAAAACTTCGTTTGAAAACTTTTTTAAGTTCAACTTTAGTTACTTTATTATTCATCATAGATCAAGGTCCTCCTCAACATCACTATTTGAAGTTGTTTCTTGTGGTTTACTTCCAATCATATCGTAGAAGTATGCTACCGCAATACCAACTAGTGAGATTCCAATGGTTGACATTCCTCCATACACAGAACAAATGAAGCCAATCAACAAGAATACCCACATATTTTTCTTGAGCATCATATTTAAAAGCATACCAAAACCAATTGAAGGTAGTAAAGCACCTGCAGAGTTAAGTCCCTGCATAACGATTGGTGGAACCTTAGCAAACAAGTCTGCCACATATTCCCCTCCAAGCATAATAGCTAGGAAAATTGGCACAATTTTAAATAACGTGATTAAAACCAAACTTGAATAATGATAAAAACCGATCTTTGAATAATCTCCGTTTTTAGCATCATTATCAGCTTTTTTCACAAAATAAACATCTAAAGTTTTTGCAAGAACATCCAACTGTTGGGTAGCAACTGCAATTGGAACTGCTATAGCGATACCAGCAGTTTCTCCTTGACCAGATAAAATACCAAATGCAGTACCAATAATCGCACCTGAAATAGTATCTGGCGGAGTGTAGCCTCCAATACCTGTTACACCGAGCCAAGTTAATTCAAGAGCTGAACCAATAAGAACACCTTGGGTGAAATCTCCTAAGACCAAGCCAACCATTGCACTTGTAACTAACGGACGGTGAATCATAAATAACGGTCCATTATAGTCAATAGTGGCAATAATCCCAACTAATGTCACCAGTAATGCTTGTGTGAATAGCATATACTGTACCTCCTTAAATTATTTTTATAAAAATTTTTCCAACATTGTAACTTTATCATTGGGAACCATTTGAATTTCAACTCTCGTTCCCTTATCAACTATTTTCTTAAAATAATATTTGTCTTCTTCACCTAGAGCTACACCTCCAGTTACCTTTTCATTTTCCTCCGTTTTACTCATCTGTCCTACATTGAGGTACTCCAATTTTAAATTTCCTTCAATAGAATCATACACATCTTTTGGATTTGTATATATCAGCATTGTTCTCTTTTTTATTGGCACAGAGTTTAAAACTTCCACAAACCGTTTTACATTAAAGAAAACAATTTTTAAACCTACCGGTGCAGAAATCTTTAAAATAGATTGTCGTGTTTTATCTTCTGAGATGCGATCATTAACAATGATAACTTGCTCAATATCATACTTTTTTAGCCACGTAGTGACAACTTGACCATGTACCAGACGGTCATCAATACGAACAAACTCTATAGACATAAATCCTCTTCCTCCTCTACGTTAAGTTGTTGTTTAACGTTAAACAAACTATTTTGAGCATTTTGAACAATTTCTTCTAAATTGATTTTTGAATCATAACTTGATATTAATTCCACTAGGAGAGGGATATTAAACCCTGTTACAATATCAACTGAATCCAAATTTAAAAACTGTGACAAAGCCACATTATTAGGACTTCCTCCAATCAAGTCAGTCAAAACGATAACCTCTTGATTTGAGTCTAACAGTTCATTTACTTGATTTTTAAAATAATGTTCAAACTCTACAATATTCTCTCCAGGCATCAAACCTAATGTCCTAACTCTATCATTTGTTGTCTCACCAACAAACATTTCTGCGGTCATGAGAGCTCCGCTAGCAAAATCACCATGACTGGCAACTAAAATTCCTCTATTAAACATTTTCTCTTTCAACAACTACTCCTTTCTTAAGGATAATATTAGCATAAAGTGAAGTTTCTCCTGTAGCAACAATAGCATAAGCTTTCTTACTACGCTCATAAAAGTCTTCTCTTCTAAGATAAGTAATCGTTTTAAGATCTGTACCATGACCTTCAATCATCTGTCTATAGGTACCCCATATCTTAGGAATATCATCCCCCGAAACAACATTCATAAACTGAATTGCACTATCGACGTAACCATCTAATGGCATTAAATACAGAATAGAATCTAATAATTCGGGAATATTTACACCATCACAACGAATTAGTTTATTTGCACATGAGGCAGAAGGATAATTCGCGTCAGCTAATACTATTTCATCTCCATGTCCCATTTCCATTAAAGTCTTCAATAAATCTGGAGAAATATTTTTCGGTATATGTTTTAACATTAATATCCTCCCTATTTTCTCTGACCGTATGTTTTAAATTTTTCTGCCATTAAATCCATCTCCTCATCAGGAAGAACTACTGGCTCTCCAAAATTCTTAGCTAAACAATAAATTTTTGCACAATATTCAACTTCTTCAACAACATTAAATGCATTCAATAAATTTTGTGCACCTGCTAAAATTCCATGATTCGCTAGTAAAACTGCTCTACGACCTTCCATTGCTTTAGCTGCATTCACAGCTAATTCTTTCGTACCATATGTTGCATACTCAGCTACCCGAACATCTTTTCCTGCCACTGCAATCATATAATGACTCGCCGGAAGTGGTTCTCTGAGACAAGCTAATACTGTTGCATAAGTTGTATGAGCATGGATAATTGCATCGATATCATCACGAGTTTGATATTGAATCAAATGCATATACCACTCGCTAGATGGCAAGCGTTCTCCCTCTACAATATTTCCATTAATGTCCATCACTACAATATCGGATTCTTTGATTTCAAAGAAATCAATACCCGACGGGGTAATTGCCATCAATTGTTTTTCACGATCGAAAACACTGAGATTTCCACCTGTTCCTTTCGTCAAATCTGTTTCTACTAGCTTCTTGCCATACTTAATTAATTCTTGTTTTACATCTGACATTCTTGTCCTCCTCATATCAAAACACTAAATATTTTTCAATTCACCAATTATCCCCCCTTCTTGTACAAAACTTAAGAAGGGGGAGGGAGGCAAATTTACAAACTCTCAATCTTTTTAATTCTTTTGGGAGTAATAACTCTCTAATTGTAGGAACTCCTCAATAACATGGTGAGCTTCTTCCATCCCTTTTAATTGTCCCATAGCTATGAGCTGCACAACAATATTCCCCACAGCTGTAGCCTCAGTTGAACCTGTAAGAACCTCTTTACCAGTTCTATCAGCAATCATTTGATTAAAGTAACTAGCTCTAGCACCTCCTCCAATCACATATATCCTTTTATAAGACTTATGAGTTAGTTCTTCTAATAACTCTATCGTTTTCTTATACGTTTCAGCTAGACTTTCATAAACTATCTTAAATAGTTGTCCATCTGTCCACTCTCTAGTTTCATGATGATAAGCTAGATATTCTGTCAAAGTCTTGTACATGTCAGATTCTGTTGCAAATTCAGTTGATTCAGTATCAATCAGAGGAAGATTTTCTTTTTCTTTCTCCACCATTGTCCTAATTTCATCAAAAGAATAGGCTTTCCCTCTTCGTTCAAATGAACGTCTTAGTTCCTCTATGATCCATAGCCCTGTACAATTCTTCAGAAATGTAATCTCTCCATCTTTACCGACTTCATTTGTAAATCCATAACTGAAGGATTCGGTACTAAGAATAGGTGAAGAAAGCTCCACTCCAACTAAAGACCAAGTCCCTGATGAAATAAACAAACTATCTTCTGTCTTAGGTACTGAGACAATCGCGCTTGCTGTATCATGACTACAAACATTCACAACAGGAATATCGCCTAAACCATACTCCTCTTTGAGTCTACCAAGAACATTCCCCTCTGAAACAATTTCAGGAAGTAAAGATGACTCCAATTCAAATAGTTTTAAAATATTCTGATTCCATTTTTGACTTCTCGGATCAAAGAGTTGGGTTGTTGAAGCAATGCTTTTTTCAGTTGCAAACTTACCTGTCAACAGATAATTAAACAAATCTGGCATTAAAAGAATCTTATTGGTCTTATAGAAAGAGTCAGGAGATTCTTGACGTGCCTTAAAGAGTTGAAACAAGGTATTTATCTCCATAATCTGATTTCCTGTCTCTGAATACAGTTTTTCTAATTCAGTAATTTCAGATATTTCCTTTAACACTCCCTTTGTTCTTTCATCACGATAATGAACAGGTTGTGATAACAGCTTACCTTCATTATCAATAAGTCCAAAATCAACACCCCATGTATCAATACCGATAGATAAAATCTTGTAACTAGTATTAGCCAAGCGGATGCTTTCAAGAATTTTAGCTAGTAGAAAGTCAACATCCCAAGATAAATGCCCTTTTACTCTAATAGGTAGATTAGAAAAGCGATTTATTTCTTCCATTACTAGTTTATTTTCAGAAAGGTAACCAACGATTGCTCTTCCAGAAGTCGCACCTAAATCTATTGCTAAAACCGCTTCCATTTCTCTCCTCTCTTCGTCCTTAATTAAGTTTATTATAATCCTCGCATTTTATTTTTTCAATATGTGAACGCTTACTTGAATAAAATTCATATATTTGCGCCATAAACATAAAAATAATTCAAATTCCTCCAATTTGTGCTATAATATGGTTGAGATGATAAATTAGGAGGAGCTTATGATAAAAGATGAACGTGTACTTGAATTGATTGAAATCATCAAAAAGAAAAAAAGAATTGCCGTAAAAGAGCTGGCAGAAATCACTTTCTCCAGCACAAGTACCTTACGTCGTGATTTAATTTTCTTAGAAAATCAAGGTCTTATCAAAAGAAAGCACGGATACGTGACCCTGTCCTCTATGAACACAATTGAACTTTCTCATCAAATACGTGAAGGAGAAAGTACTAGGCAAAAAAGACTAATCGCTAGTCTCGCTAAAGACTTTATTCGGTCAGGCATGTGTATTTATCTGGATTCCAGTACGACTGTCTACGAACTCTGTCCTCATCTCGCCGAACTAGATAATCTAATTATTTTTACAAATGGTCTACATACAGCACAAACCTTATCTGAGACTGTTAGAGATAGCTCCAAAATCTTTATCACATCTGGCGAGGTCAAACATCAATCCTGTTCCGTGGTCAACTATGATAAAGAAAATTCTTTATTAGATCATTTTAATATCGATTTAGCATTTTGTTCAGCAAGAGGTATTGATGATCAATATGTTTATGAAGCTTCTCTCAGCCAAGCTATTTCAAAAAAGAATATTATTGATAAAGCCCATGAAACTATCTTACTGATTGATAGTTCTAAATTTTACAAGACTGGATTTTTTAAAATTAATCCCCTCTCCAAATACACAACCTTTATTTCTGACATCTTGCCAGATCAAAAATTATTAGACGCAGTAGAATTATTTGATGGAGAATGGGTTTCTGATATTCAATGAAAATCAAATAGGAAGCTAGTCTCAGCTTGCTCAAAGTACAGATTTGAAAATTGATCAAGTCAGCTCGAAACACTGTTTTGAGGTTGTAGATAGAACTGATGAAGTCAGTCACATATATACGGAAAGACGAAGGTGACATGGTTTGAAGAGATTTTCGAAGAATATTCGTTCTGTCTGCTGACTGATCTACAAATACTCACCACATGACATTATTTTCTCAGCAACCCCAAAAACAGAGGCTGGACAAAAACTCAATTTCAGGAGAAAATGGAGTAAATCTTCCCACAATAAAACGCATAATATCAAGGTTTTGCACACCTGATATTATGCGTTTTTCTGATTTTAAAGACTTTGTCGCCTAGACCCTATATTTCAAGAATTAAGTGACCTTGATGATCTAAATTTATTGTGGTATACTATTTTTGTCATCGGTC
>NZ_AEDV01000093.1 GCF_000148545.1 Streptococcus mitis SK597
ATCTATACGGCAAGGCGACGTTGACGTGGTTTGAAGAGATTTTCGAAGAGTATAAGTCTCTACATAACAAAACGCATATTACCAAGGTTCTTCAGACCTGATAATATGCGTTTTTCTTTTTTATTCAACGTGGGTAGTTTGATTGGCAAAGGCGATAATAGCTTGCTTCAACTCATCTCCACTAAGAGTACGGAACTCTTCAATCTTTTGATCGATAGCTTCTAGAGGCATGACATTAACCTTACCAACGAAAATCTTATCCATAACTTGGTTATCAACAAGTTCTGTTGATACCAAGAGTTCTTCGTAAAGTTTTTCGCCTGGACGGATTCCAACTTCAACAATTGGAATTTCGCTTTCGGTGTGTCCACTTAGAAGCACCATTTTCTTAGCCAAGTCATAAATTTTGACTGGTTTGCCCATATCAAGGATAAAGACTTCTCCATCTTTAGCATAAGCACCAGCATGGATAACCAGACGACTAGCTTCTGGAATGGTCATAAAGTAACGGGTCATGCGGAAGTCTGTCACCGTTACAGGCCCACCTTCAGCAATCTGGCGTTCAAAGACTGGAATGACACTACCACGGCTACCAAGAACATTCCCAAAACGAACTGCACAGTAGGTTGATTGGCTACGTTGGTTAAAACCAGTGACAATCAACTCCGCCACGCGCTTGGTTGCTCCCATAACATTGGGTGGATTGACCGCCTTATCCGTCGAAATCATAACCATCTTAGGTACTTTGGCTTCATCAACAGCCTTAGCAACGTTGTAAGTTCCACGAATATTGTTTTTGAAGGCTTCTTTTGGATTGCGCTCCATCATAGGAACGTGCTTGTGGGCAGCCGCATGATAAACAATAGCTGGCTTGTACTGCTCAAAGACTTGTAACAAACGGTCATAGTCTTGAATATCGGCAATAACTGGTACATAATCAATCCCTTGGAACTTACGAATCAATTCATGATAAACAAGGTAAATTGAGTTTTCCCCATGACCGAGCAAGACAATGCGTTCAGGATTGAAGCGACTAACTTGGCGACAGATTTCAGAACCGATTGAGCCACCAGCACCTGTAACCAAGATTGTTTTTCCAGTTAGTTCTGTACCCAGACGCGATTCGTCAAGACGAATTTCCTGACGACCCAAAAGGTCTGTGATATCAATCTTCTGGAAGCCTCCACCTGCTTGGTGAAGTCCTTGAACAACAGTTTCAACTTTAGGCATCTTGTAACATTTGACACCCAGCTTATTACACATCTGCAAGATACGTTCATATTCTGACGGATCAAGCGACGGAATCGCAACGATAACACGTTCGATTTGATGACGTTTGGCTAATTCAGGCAGATTGTCATAAGAGCCCAAAACAGGGATACCACCAAGTTTTTGACCCTTTTTCTTAGCATCCTTATCCAAAATACCAACAAGTTCCAAATCACTGGTTGGATGTTGGTAGCTGTTCATAAAGAGGGCTCCGCCATCACCAGCACCAATCAAGAAGGTCCGACGGTGTTCCCCATCACCACTGCCTTTTTTGCGTCTGGAGTAGATTAACTGCCAAGTAATCCGTGGCAATAAAATCAAGAAGGTACTCAACAAGATAAAGAGAATGATGAAACGGATGGAGAAGAGTGGCAAGAAGGCATAACAGATACTATATGACAAGACACTGCTGGCAGTCACACCAAAAAAGATTTTCATAAAGTCCGTAATCTTGCTGTAACGACTAATACTCGCGTTCAACCCCCAAAATGCAATCATCAATTGATAAAACAAGAAGGCCAAACTCGTATAGATAATGTAGTCAACAGGTGCTGGATTAATCAAGCCGTAGAATAAGATATAAGATACAATGATGGAAACCACCATACTCAAAATATCAAATATTCCCCAGAAAACCTGCTTTTGTTGTTTATTTAAAATTTCCACCAGATCAATCACATAATCTGTGAGTTTTTTATTCATAGAAATTTACTCCTCCTTAAAAGAGCTCGATGGTTATACTCAATGAAAATCAAAGAGCAAACTAGGAAACTAGCCGCAGGCTGTACTTGAGTACGGCAAGGCGACGTTGACGCGGTTTGAATTTGATTTTCGAAGATCGTTATATTGTTATTATAACATTTTTTCTAAAGTTTATGATTTGCTACAATCTTTTACTTTCTTTTTCGTAACAGTTTCATAAAAATAAACTGTCGGACAAATCCTGGACAAAGAGCAACAACCATCTGAATCGCAACACTCTTGGCATACTCCATGTAAGAAATCTGCCCTCTCTTCAGCATTCGTTGACGAGCTTGACGATAGAGTTTGAGGTAACGCAGTCCCCCACGACGCTCAAACATTCCTGCTCCGACACGAACCTTACACAAGATTTGATCCAGATTCCCAGTCTTAGCTCCTGCAGCAATCATATTGAGCCAGAGGAGGTCATCTTCCATATAAAGTCCATCCTCATAGTTGCCTGCCTTGAGAACCATGTCCTTCTTGAACATGACAGTCATGTGGTTAAAGGCACTTCTCATCCTTTGATAAGCTACAATATCTGCATGCTGGGTTGGAAC
Organism: Streptococcus mitis SK597; assembly: GCF_000148545.1. Classification (GTDB taxonomy): domain Bacteria; phylum Bacillota; class Bacilli; order Lactobacillales; family Streptococcaceae; genus Streptococcus; species Streptococcus mitis_C. The sequence goes on from NZ_AEDV01000093.1 coordinate 2,571, forward strand.
ACGACGGTAAGAAACGATCTCATCAGGATTATCAATAAACTCTGCAATATGTCCACCTAATAGGTCGAACTTGTCCTTCTCCATTAGCTGAACCTGTTTTTCAAAACGGTCTGGAACAGCTATATCATCCGTATCCATACGGGCAATAATATCATACTGACACTGCAAAACACCCTGTCGAAGAGCCAGACCCAAACCTTGATTCTGCTCAAGAGGATAGCGTTTCACTGGAATATCAGACTCAGCTTCAAGCTGATCTAATACCTGATAGAGCTCAGGTGTCAAAGGCCCATCCTCAACCAGAACCAATTCGCTCGGTTTCAGGGTCTGATTTTGAACACTCTCAATAGCATCCTTTAAAAATGTCGGATTTTCCTTGATATAGACCGACATCAATACGCTGATTTTTTGCTTTTCAGACACAGTTTTTCTCCAATGTATAGATTTCCTTCCACTATTTTATCATAATTTTCAAGACTTTCCCATTTTTATCTTGAAAGCCAGAAACCTTACTTGACATTATAAGGAAAAAACCTTAAAATAAGCTGTTATTAAAATCAGCTAGAAGAGGTAATATATGAAAAAGCAATCACTCTTTTTTGTTCCAGGTATTATCCTGATTGGTGTTTCCTTGCGGACTCCTTTTACTGTTTTACCCATTATTTTGGGAGATATTTCGCAAGGTCTGGGAGTAGAAGTTAGTTCGCTTGGTGTCCTGACCAGCCTGCCTCTCCTTATGTTTACTCTCTTTTCACCATTTTCTACCCGACTGGCTCAGAAAATTGGCTTAGAACATCTCTTTACCTACAGCCTCTTCTTCTTGACTATCGGTTCTCTCATTCGACTAATCAATCTGCCTCTCCTCTATCTAGGAACCTTGATGGTTGGGGCAAGTATCGCAGTCATCAATGTGCTGCTTCCTAGTCTTATCCAAGCCAATCAACCAAAGAAGATTGGTTTTCTGACCACCTTATATGTAACCTCTATGGGGATTGCAACGGCTCTGGCCTCCTATCTGGCTGTGCCTATTACACAGGCCAGTTCTTGGAAAGGTCTTATCATCCTCCTCACCCTGCTCTGTCTAGCAACTTTTTTGGTCTGGCTGCCCAATCACCGCTATAATCACAGACTGGCTCCACAAACCAAACAAAAAAGCAAAGCAAAGGTCATGCATAATAAACAGGTCTGGGCAGTGATTGTCTTTGCCGGTTTTCAATCCTTGCTCTTTTACACCGCTATGACCTGGCTACCTACCATGGCTATCCACGCAGGTCTATCCAGTCACGAAGCTGGCTTGCTGACCTCTATCTTCTCTCTGATTAGCATTCCTTTTTCAATGACCATCCCAAGCCTGACAACCAGCTTGTCTACTCGTAACCGTCAGCTCATGCTCACTCTGGTTTCACTAGCTGGTGTGGTCGGCATTTCCATGCTCTTTTTCCCTGTTAGTAATTTCTTTTACTGGCTTGCCATCCATCTTCTCATCGGAACTGCAACCAGCGCCCTCTTCCCCTATCTCATGGTCAACTTTTCACTTAAGACAAGCGCTCCTGAAAAGACAGCCCAATTATCTGGCCTTTCTCAAACAGGAGGCTATATTCTAGCAGCCTTTGGGCCAACCCTCTTTGGTTACAGTTTTGATCTGTTCCACTCTTGGGTACCAGCTGTAGCTGCTCTCTTACTCGTCGATATCCTGATGACTGTGGCCCTCTTTACAGTGGACAGAGCTGATAAAATCCTCTAATTTTTCTAAAAACTATCACAACTATAAATAATGCAAAGCTAGACAGAGTCTGGCTTTTTTGGTGCTTATACCAACAAAAAGTACTATCCATCTGTTAGTAGAAAGATGACATTTTTGATATAATAAAATGTATAGACACTAATTGTCATACTAAAAATAAATTAGTTTCTAATATAGCTACTATTTTAAACGAGGTATGTAGAATGGATGAACAAAAATACAATTTGGAGCAAAGTTTAGCAGAGTTAGATAAGCTCCTTAACTTATCAGCCAACGCGACAGATAAGGCTAGCCGTGAAACTCTAGCAGAAAAAGCCAAAATAATTTATGAGCAATACCCTAAATCAGAAAACATTGCTTTGCTCTATGCTAGGATTTTGGTCAATTTATCAGCCAAGCAGACTGAGTTACAGGAA
>NZ_AEDV01000092.1 GCF_000148545.1 Streptococcus mitis SK597
CTCCCTAGTTTGCTCTTTGATTTTCATTGAGTACAAGTCAACAAAACAGCCCCGTTTTCGGAGCTGTTTTTCTCTATGCTTTCTTTTCTTGATTTTTAGAAATACTACGATTTTTACCTTCAAGATACACCATCAAAATAGAAATATCTGCTGGGTTTACTCCCGAAATACGGCTGGCTTGGCCGATGGTTTCTGGATTGATCAGTTTGAACTTCTGACGAGCTTCTGTCGCGATAGAATCAATGTCATCCCAGTCGATATTGGCTGGAATACGTTTTTCTTCCATGCGTTTCATCTTGGCAACCTGATCCATGGCTTTGGAAATATAGCCTTCATATTTGATTTCTGTTTCAATCAATTCGATAATCTTGTCATCCAAGTCCTCTGCTGCTGGTCCGATAAAGGCCACCACATCTTGGTAAGAAACTTCTGGACGGCGAAGGAATTCCTTGGCTGTCACTGCATCTGTCAACGGCTTGAAGCCCATCTCCTCAACCTTGGCATTGGTTTCCTTGACTGGCTTGAGTTTGATACTGTCGAGACGCTTCATCTCATTGTCAAATTGATTTTTCTTGATTTCAAAGCGAGCCCAACGTTCATCATCCACAAGTCCAATCTCGCGTCCCATCTCTGTCAAACGCATATCGGCATTGTCATGACGGAGGATGAGACGGTACTCAGCACGACTGGTCAAGAGACGGTAGGGTTCAATGGTTCCCTTGGTCACCAAGTCATCAATCATGACCCCAATATAACCGTCACTACGCTTCAAAATCAATTCAGGCTTATCTTGGATTTTCAGAGCCGCATTGATACCTGCGATAATCCCTTGCCCAGCAGCTTCTTCGTAACCTGACGTCCCATTTGTCTGACCAGCAGTGAAAAGTCCGGAGATTTTCTTGGTTTCCAGAGTCGCACGCAACTGATGAGGCAAGACCATGTCATACTCAATGGCGTAACCAGTTCGCATCATCTCTGCATTTTCCAAACCTTTGATGGAATGAACCAGCTCACGTTGGACATCCTCAGGCAAACTGGTTGAAAGTCCTTGGACATAGACTTCCTCTGTATTGCGCCCTTCTGGCTCAAGGAAGAGTTGGTGGCGCTCCTTGTCCGCAAAGCGTACAATCTTGTCCTCAATCGACGGACAGTAACGAGGCCCCACTCCCTTGACCACACCTGTAAACATAGGCGCACGGTGGAGGTTGTTTTGGATAATCTCATGACTGGTACCATTGGTGTAGGTCAACCAGCATGGCACCTGATCCTTGACATAATCCTCATCACGTGAAGTGTATGAGAAGTGATTAGGCGCTTCGTCTCCTGGCTGAATTTCTGTCACATCGTAGTTGATTGAAGAGGCCTTGACACGTGGAGGGGTTCCCGTCTTAAAACGACCGATTTCGAGTCCTAATTCCTTGAGGTTATCAGCAAGGTTAATAGAAGCCAAGCTGTGGTTAGGACCTGATGAGTACTTGAGGTCTCCGATGATAATTTCCCCACGGAGGGCCGTCCCTGTAGTCACGATAACAGCCTTGGCAGCATATTCTTGATGGGTCGCTGTACGAACACCGACAACCTTGCCATCTTCCACCAAAATCTCATCAATCATGGTTTGACGAAGGGTCAGATTTTCTTGATTTTCAACTGTCTTGCGCATCTCCTTAGAGTAAAGTTCCTTATCAGCCTGCGCACGAAGGGCACGAACAGCCGGCCCCTTCCCAGTGTTGAGCATCTTCATCTGGATATAAGTCTTGTCAATGGTTTTGGCCATCTCGCCACCGAGGGCATCAACTTCACGCACAACAATCCCCTTGGCAGAACCACCGATAGAGGGATTACAAGGCATAAAAGCCAGCATTTCAATGTTGATAGTCGCAAGCAAGACCTTGCAGCCCATACGGCTAGCGGCCAAGGAAGCCTCGACCCCAGCATGTCCCGCACCAATTACAATAATATCGTATTCTTCAGTAAAATTATATGTCATGTTTCTCTCCTATTCCGCAAGATGGATGTGTCTTAGTTGGCCGTCCCAATCTGGCAGGGCTGTTTTTAAAAAGGCTGGAACTAGATTGATACCCTCAAGCTTATCTATGTCAATCCATTCACAGGGCTGACTTTTCTCATCTTCCTGCATGGTCAATGGGGCATCTTCAAGCAAATTTACTAGATAATGAAACTCGATATTGTGATAGGAAACACCGTCCTGTTCAAAACGATTTTCAACCACAAAAGCTAGCTGCCCAGCTTGAGCTTTGACACCCAGTTCTTCCCTCACTTCACGGACTACCGCGTCTTCCGTGCTTTCATTGACTTGAATCGCACCACCGATAGTGTAATACTTGCCCTTGTCTTTAGTAACTAGGAGCTTACGATTTTGAAGAATCAAGGCTGTCGCCCGAACTCCAAAAACTGTATTTCCTGTTTTTGTCCGAAAGTCTTGTTGAATCATTTTTGTCCTTTCCTCTAAACGACACAAAAACAGTCAAAACTCCAAAGAAGTGCAGGACAAAAAGCCTGCAACATCCATGAGCTTTGACCATCATTTCTATTGCTTTTATTATTGTAGCAAATTGAGAAAATTTGTCAATCTAAATGTACTGACAAACTTGTCCATCTCGATAAGCATTGTCAATCAAGCCGCCACCTAGACACTCTTCGCCATCGTAAAAGACAACTGCCTGACCTGGTGTGATGGCGCGTTGCGGTTCTGCAAAGATGACCTCTGCCTTATCTCCTTTGACATGGACGGTCACCTTCGAATCAGGTTGACGGTAGCGGAATTTAGCCGTACATTCGAGCGTAAACTCCTCTGGCATCTCACGAGTAAAGTGGACTTGGCTAGCCTCTAGGCTGGTTGACATGAGCGAATCATGGTAGAAACCTTGTCCGACATAGAGGATATTCTTGCTTAGGTCTTTTCCGACAACGAACCAAGGCGCATTGTCACCACCGTGTTGTCCACCGATACCGAGACCGCCACGCTGACCGATTGTATAATACATCAGACCAGCATGCTCACCCATATCGCGACCATCTACAGTCATCATGCGACCAGGCTGAGCTGGCAGGTAGTTGCTGAGGAAGTTTTTAAAGTTCTTTTCTCCGATAAAGCAAATCCCTGTCGAGTCTTTCTTCTTAGCAGTCGCAAGGCCTGCTTCTTCTGCTAGTCTGCGTACTTCAGGTTTTTCCAAATGTCCCAAGGGGAACATGGTTTTTTGGAGTTGTTCTTGCGAAAGTTGGCTGAGGAAATAGGTCTGGTCCTTGCCATTGTCCACGCCACGAAGCATGTGAACTGTCCCGTCCTCATCACGCGCCACTCGGGCATAATGCCCAGTCGCTACATAGTCTGCCCCCAGGGTCATGGCATAGTCCAAAAAGGCCTTAAACTTGATCTCCTTGTTGCACATAACATCTGGATTTGGCGTGCGTCCTGCACGGTATTCCGCTAGGAAATACTCAAAAACGCGGTCCCAGTACTCTTTTTCAAAATTGACAGAGTAATAGGGAATGCCGATCTGGTCTGCCACCGCAGCCACATCCTTGTAATCTTCGGTCGCCGTACAGACGCCGTTTTCATCTGTGTCATCCCAGTTCTTCATGAAGATACCGATCACATCGTAGCCCTGCTCCTTGAGAAGAAGAGCCGTCACCGACGAATCGACACCACCACTCATCCCCACAACAACACGTGTTTTAGAGTTCTCACTCATGGTAGGTCTCCCATCTATTCGTTTATTTATACCCCTCAAAATTCTATTTACTATGACTTTCAATAGAATTTCTTCGAGTATAGTCTTTTCGTTTGCTTTTAGGACTAGGCAACGAGTCGCAGGCATAACTTGAGTTCGCTCAATCAGTCTGGGAGACTGATTGAGGTTATAAATTAGACAAGCTCAGCTTGCATCTCATTTCGAGTTAACGACGTAATAAAAGATAAACGAAATGACTAGTTCACGATTGAAGGTCGTGTGTGCTTAACGATTGAAGGTCGCTTGAGCAGTATTCATTATAACATGCTTGGTTGGAGAAGACAAGAAAGAGGCTGTCAATCGACCAACCTCTTATTCTGAACCTATCAATCTAGCACTTTTTAGCTTCATTCGCTTTCTTAGCAACTGCTATCTGGTATTTCACTTGGTCAAATCCTGTACCTCCCAAGGAATTTCTTCTTTGCACAGCAGTTTTAGGTTGTAAGTAGACATAAATATCCTCGGCAATGAGGGAATGATAGGTTCGTAATTCCTCCAAAGTCCAATCTTGAATATTTTTAGCAGACTTGATAGAGTCTAACACTAATCTTCCTACAACCTCATGAGCTTCTCTAAATGGCAAACCTTTCCCTGCCAAATAATCTGCCAACTCAGTCGCATTTGAAAAGTCCTTCTCTGTAGATTCTTGCATTTTTTCTTTGTTCACCTGCAAACTAGATAACATACCTGCCAACACATCAAGGGAATTTAAAATCGTTTCGACCGTATCAAACATTCCTTCCTTATCCTCTTGCAAATCCTTATTATAAGCTAAAGGCAAGGACTTCATGACTGTCAATAGTCCAAACAGATTACCATAAACTCTACCAGTCTTTCCTCGAATCAACTCAGCCATATCTGGATTTTTCTTTTGAGGCATAATAGAGGAACCTGTTGTAAACGTATCCGACAAGGTAATGAATTGGTACTCAAAACTACACCAATTTATCATTTCTTCACAAAAACGGCTCATATGCATCATGAGTATGCTGGCATTGGATAGAAATTCTAAGATAAAATCGCGGTCACTAACAGCATCCAAAGAATTTGTATAAGGTTGCTTAAACTCCAGCAAATCGCTAGACAATTGGCGATCAATGGGGAAAGTCGTTCCTGCCAAAGCTGCCGCACCTAGAGGGCATAGATCTGTATGCTTCTGGTTAAATTCAAAACGTTCACTATCTCTTTGAAACATGTTGTAGTAAGCCATCAGGTGATGGGCAAAACTAATAGGCTGGGCATGTTGCAGATGGGTATAGCCCGGCATGATCGTCTCCACATGATTTTCCGCCAAATCTAATAAAACACCCTTGAGATGAGCCAGTTTATCTAGGACATGGCCTAGTTGTTTCTTGAGATACAAGTGCATATCTGTCGCAACTTGGTCATTTCGAGAACGAGCTGTATGTAACTTCCCTGCAAGGGGACCAATTTTTTCTGTCAGCAACACTTCCATATTCATATGAATATCTTCGTTTGCGATATCAAAGTCAAGTTGGCCTGCCTCTAGCTCTTCTAAGAGCTCTTTCAAGCCTGTTTGAATCTTTTCTGACTCCTTCAAACTCAAAATGCCCGTCTGACCCAACATCTGAACGTGGGCTAAAGAACCAATCAAGTCAAATTTAGCTAATTTCTGGTCAAAAGTTATACTCGCACCAAAGCGCTCTACCCAGTCTTCGACAGTACCTTCAAAGCGACCACCCCATAATTTTGTATTCTTAGCCATATCACATCCACCTCTCTATCCAATCGCCCTATTTGGCGCTTTTTTGAACCTCAGAATGAACCTTGGTTGGAAGTCCCCACAACTTAATAAAGCCAACAGCTGCATCTTGGTCAAAGGTATCTGCACTGGTATACGTCGCCAAATTTTCATCGTAAAGTGAATTTGGTGATTTCCGAGCCACGACCTGAGCGCTCCCCTTATAGAGTTTAACTTTTGCAGTCCCATTGACAACTTTTTGAGTCTCTTTAATATAAGCAATCAAGGCTTGTGTAGCTGGACTAAACCACAAAGCATTATAAATGAGATTTGATAATTCATTTTCTATGATTGGTTTAAAATGAGCCACTTCTCTCACAAGTGTCAAATCCTCAATTTCCTTATGAGCTGTCAGCAAGGTCACTGCCCCTGGGCATTCATAGATTTCTCTTGATTTAATCCCAACCAAACGATTTTCCACGTGGTCAATCCGTCCAACCCCATGTTTTCCAGCTATTTCATTGAGTTTTTGAATCAAATCTGCCAATTTTAGCCCTTCTCCATTGAGGGAAACTGGAACGCCTTCACTAAACTCAATCTCAATGTATTCTGGCATATCTGGAGCTTTCTCTGGAGAAGATGTGATGCCAAAGGCTTCTTCTGGAGCCTGATTCCATGGATTTTCCAAAATACCACACTCATTGGCACGTCCCCAAAGATTTTGGTCGACAGAGTAGGGATTGTCAAGGTCAGCAGGAACAGGTACCCCATTTTCCTTGGCATAATGAATTTCTTCCTCCCGAGACCATTTCCATTCACGAACTGGCGCAATCACTTTTAAATTGGGATCCAAGGCTGCAATCGATACTTCAAAACGTACTTGGTCATTCCCCTTACCTGTACAACCATGAGCAATTGTAGTCGCTCCTGTCTGATGCGCGATTTCAACCAATTTTTTAGAAATAAGAGGACGGCTCAAGGCAGATACCAAGGGGTACTTTTGTTCATAGTAGGCATGTGACTGAAGAGCCACTAGCACATAATCTGTAGCAAATTCGTCCTTAACATCAATGATATAAGATTCGACTGCCCCAACCTTGAGAGCCTTATCATGGATGAAATCCAAGTCTTTCCCTTCACCCACATCCATACAAACTGCAACAACATCATAGTCTTTCTTTAGCCAGGTAATCGCAACTGATGTGTCCAAACCGCCAGAATAGGCCAAAATTACTTTTTCTTTACTCATGTTCTTTTCCTTCTTTCTATTTTTCAATGGACGCTTTAAAGGCATCCTCAATGAGTTTGTCTAATTCCCCAGAATCCTTCAACCTTTGAATAGTTTTATCGACTGCTTCTTTCAATTCCTTGCTATCTTTTTTCATAGCGACCGCGTAGGAATCATCTTGCTCTTTTTCAAAATTGAGTTCTGCGATTGCTAAATCAGGATTATTTTCCACAAATCCCTTGGCAACTGGTTCTTCAAAAATAACGGCATCCACTTGTCTTGATTTTAAATCTGTAATTAAATTCCCATTTTTAGGCAGAGATACGAGGGATGAATTTTGTAGCAAATCTTTCGCCATCGTCTCTTGAATCGAACCTTTCTGTGCTCCGACCTTTTTCTGCGCCAAGTCGTTGACAGACTGATAAGTTGCTAAATCAGATTTTTTGACAATGAGCTTATTTTTTGAAGTATAGTAGGGAGTTGAAAAATCGAACACCTTGCTCCGTTCATCTGTCTTAGAAACACCAGATATGGCAAGATCGGCTTTTCCTGATTGAACACTAGCCAGTACATTGTCAAAACTCATGGGAGATAGTTCCAATTCGACACCTAGTTCTGTTGCGATAGCCTTGGCTAATTCGATATCTGAACCCACAATCTGATTTTTCCCATCAACCACTTTTTGGTATTCAAATGGAGCAAAATCCGGATTGAGGGCTACAACCAATTTCCCTTTAGACTTAATAGCTTCAAGCCCAGCCGATTGATTGTTACTACAAGCAAATAGTAGGGGGAGCATTACTAAACCAAACATCGTCATCAACACCTTCTTCATCTTATTCATAACAAAACCTCCTTTATGTTTATTCTTTTTTGTTGTATAAATAATACACCTATCTTCATCCTTTGTCAAGCCTAAATTGTAATTTTTTTCAATTTAAAACAGAAAAACCTAGGAAAATTACATAAAAATGTCATTCCTAGGCGTATTTATGCTATTTCTCTTTGGGAAATATGAGTATTCAGTCAGTCAAATGAAGCTGAACGAACTCATTTCCCCTCGCCCAATTCAATGATCCGATGACATTGTTGGGCTACATAAGCATCGTGGGTCACGATAATGACTGTTTTCCCTTCTCGATTCATCTCTAAGAGAAACTTCAAGACCAAATCTCTATTTTCAGGATCCAGCGAACCTGTCGGTTCATCGGCTAAAATCAGCTGGCTGGGTTTTAAGATGGCTCTAGCAACTGCAATTCGTTGTTGCTCCCCACCAGACAACTCGGAGAGCTTTTGATGCAACGTAGCTGACAAACCTACTCTCTCTAAAATCTCTTCCACCTTTTTGAGCTTGTCTTTCTTAGACAATTTTACATATTTCAGCGCCAGCATAAGATTGTACTCGACCGTTTCATCATCAATCAGGGCAAAATTTTGAAATAGATAAGAGATATGTTCACGGATTATTGTTTGTGACTTGGCAGAATTGACCGCTAGATTTGTCTGACCAAAAATCTCATACCGTCCGCTATAATCACCATCTATCAAACCTAATAAATTTAACAAGGTTGACTTACCACTACCACTCTTGCCAACAATGGCTACCAAATCTCCCTGATCAATCCTGAGAGACAAGTTATCCAAAATCACTTTTCCCCCAATGGTTTTGGTAATATTTTTCAACTCAATCATAAGATGCCCCCTTTCAATAATTCTACTAGACTTCTTTTCTCCATCCTAGAAGCCAAGGCTAGCACAAATAGTATATCCAAACATGTAAAACCTGCAAACAGTAGAAGTGGCAGGAGCGCATGGGCAAAGAAAATCAAGACTAGAAGAGGGAGACTATAGCCCAGCAAGAGCAGAACGAGGAGAGGACGGTAGCGATCGACCAGTTTCCACCCCATAAACTTCTTGGTAATGATATCCCTGCGCTTCAACAAGAAAGTAGTAACGAGTAAGAAGTAGGAAATCATCATGCTAAGGAGACCAAACAAAGCAAAGAGTAGGTTAAAATTCCGAACAGCATCTCGATAAGAATCCGCTTTCTCTTGTTGAATGGCTTGAATAGATGAAAATTTTAAATAATTTCCATCTGACAATTTCTCAACTAACTCTGTAATCTCTTTTTGATGTTGAACCGTATTTTCAATTTTAATCGGATTATTTAAGCCAGTTGTTGACAGGGAGGCTTTCTCATCCCACATCATATCAGAATCATTGACCAAGCTAATAATTGGATTGGAGAGATTTTCCTTTCGCTTATCACTATATGGGAAAAATGACCAATCTCCTTCATAATAGGCAATCTCGACATCCATCTCCTCTATCGTTCGTTTTTGCTGCTCTTCATACTTCATCGAATGAAAGGCAATTAACTTCCCCAAGAGCTGATTTTTATCTTCTTCACCTTTCGTACTTGCTGGCATCAAAATAACTTTTTTAATACCGGTATCTGGTAGCTTGAATCCCTTGCTCTTTAGAAAATTGCGATTGGCATAGTAAACATCCACCGTATCTGTTAACTGATATTGCTGAATCTGTTCTGATTGGACAAAATTTTTTACAGGAAGACTGCTACTCTGCACATAGCCCGCCTGCGTTTTTTCTACCAAATCCTGATAAAATCGATAGAAATAATCTGTAGATTTCCCTGACCCTGCTAGCTCTTCTTGCCACAGATTATCATTGAGTTTGAAGGTTTCTAAGGTCAGGTAATTACCTTGACTTACCCACTGTTGCTGATAAGCAAGTTCTTTGTTTTCTTGTTCTAGACTTTTGCCCACCCCAATCAGTAAGGCCGTCAGTAAAATAGTTGTCCCTATTTTCATCACATAATTGAAAATGAGACCAAGTTTGACAGATGAAAAACCTTTCAACATGGAACTGACTGTCATTTTCTGAATCATCAGGTAGGTCAGCCAACTGATGAACAAATACAACTGTAAAAGCAGAAATTGGGATAAGAGTAAACTTGGGAACAAAAGTTTTGGTCTATAGTCCAGCACTAAAAATAGTCCCAAGTCAATAATAAGACTTCCACCCAAGAGAAGATAAAAATTAGTCTTTACAAAACCAGCTAAAATCGCCCTGCTTTGAAAACCAAGTAACTTTTGAACCCCCACTCGTTTCATCTCCATCATCGGCTGATAAACTGTCATTAAAATCACAAGCAAGATTGCCAAGATAAAGATAATGATAGATAGTAACAAAGCTTGATTTAGCACTCCAACCTGACTTCGGTAAGTGGGTTCTAATAAAATCGTCTTATCTATCTGGAAAAAATCACTCCACTTTTGTAGAATGGTATCACGATCTATCTCTTTGCTGGAGGTAATCATATAGCGCCCATTTACAGTATGGGATTTATCCTCAATATAGGATCGGAAGGTCTGGAGTCGAATGAGTTTCACCTTTAAAAAGGTGGGAATGGTTCCTAGATTATTGGGAAGATTCTGGTTGCTGTAGACTCCCTTCTCATTCTTTGAAAAATCAAGAGAAGTCAGACCGAACTCCTGATAGGGGAAGGTTTCCTTATCAAAAACACCAGCCTTGACTGCCTCATCTCCATTATCTACTTTGATAATAGAGACCTTGTCTTGGCTTGCAACCTCTTCAAAAAACTGGAGAATAGTTTCTGTCGGTTTAGTGACATCTTTCAAGTACAAGTCAAATGAATAAGTTGTCTTGCCCATCTCCTGAATCCGCACTATTTCTCGTGTAACATTTACATTCAGTACAAAAAACGTAGTACACAGCAAGAGCAGGAGCATACAAAGATGACTGATTTTTTTCATAGAGATACCTCCCGTGAAGAGACGAAACTGGAAAAAAACTAACTTTCCAATAAAGCCACACAGTGATTCTCTCAGCTTAATTGTGTTCAAGGCTGAAAACACTGTGTGGTTTTTGAATGTTTAGAGGTTAGTTTTTTGAGCAATCGTCTATCAAAATGTCCGTTTATCTGTCAACAATCCGAGAAAATCTTGGCTCTTCAAGTCTGAGAAATGTTTGGCAGAAAGACTTCCTTTTTGAAGTCCATCATCTCTAACCTGTAAATAATAACTATGTTGGCTTGTTTTAATTGTCAAAAAATCGCCCAATATAAAAACTTTTTTCCAGTTGCGAATCTCAAATTCTTTTATCTCTGATTTTGGAATGCGGATAAGTCCTTGTCGCAAATCACGATGATGCTCACTTGTGAAAGTCATCCCATTCCCAATATTTCTTATCAGTAGTTCATCTGGAGTTACCATCACCAGCGCTATTTTAGTTAAGAAAATTTCAACTGTTGGTGGTAAAATCGCTAGATTAAACCAAGGGTGTAAGTAGCGATAAGCTAAGAAATAGTTAGGTTCCTCACCCAATCCTAGTTGTTTATATAAGGTCTTGACCTCACTATCTAACCTCGCTTCAAAAGACACATCCGAATGCGCTTCTTCCTTCTTCTGATTAAAATAACGCATCCAGACTAGAAAACCTATAAAGACTATAATAAATATTCCTGATAAGAGATATTTTACATTGTAGTTCATCACTTAACCTCCTGATTCACGACTTAATCTAACCAACATAGGGTAGGGATAACTTATATCATAGTATATTGAAATTAGAACAAGACGTATTGCTTTTTAGAGAATAGCTAAAAAGCAATACGAATATCTTAATTATGTTGTCTCTTCCTAATTCAATCTACTATAAAATACTTTTCCTACTATATGCGAACTAAGTTCCCCAACAAGAGATAGCATTTAATGCTACTCCTGCTACAACAACAGCTACATTAAATTTAGCTAATTGAGATGGTTTTAATACTGATGCAGCAATATCTTTTATTATATCAACCGCTTTTCCATAATTATGAGACACCAAAGCATTTGTTAATATTTCTATCATATTTCTACCTTGCAGTGCATCCCATATAATTCCACCAAATGGTACGGAATTTATGACTACACAAGCCGCATATGCTCCTAAATCACGAGTCATACTTGGCAATACATAATTTTCAAAAATAAACTTCCCTTCTAAGCCGATATCTCCTGGTAGTTCTGCCCTTGCTTTTAGAGCATAGAAATCAGTTATAACGTATCTCTTTGTAGCCAAATCAACATGTCCAGCTTCCTCTAAATAGAATTTCAAGCTTTCAATCGCCTGTTCTGTCTGCTCTTGTTCGCTCAAGACAGCAGTTTGTCTTGTTGCTGTTTCAGACGCATAAATGCTATTTCCGACAGAGAAGAGCAATCCAAATATCATAATGAAAACCATACTTACTTTAATTAATTTATGAGTCATTTTACTTCTCCTATTTAAGCTTACAAAAATAAAATCCTTCGGTTATCAATATATGAAATAATAAACCTTATAGTCCATTGGACTCACCTTCCTTTCATTTTTACAACTAGCGCATTATATCGGCCAGTTCCATGGGAAAACCGTAGCAATGCTGAATAAGAAAGCAAGAATAACTAAAAAACGAAAAACTTTTTTATTCATACTCTTTCCCTCCTATCTGTATTTCGTATCTATAGTATACCTCTTCTTTACTCTATTTTAAAATTAGTTAACTTTTTTCACACACTATTTTAGTTTTCTTTTTTACTATTTCTGTTACTATGATACAATATTTTTAATTGGATTTTATTATTTGTTAACTTTTTTCACGAAAAGGAGAAAATTATGCGTTATGATTTCGGAAATATCTATAAAGAAATACGTGAGTCAAAAGGCTTGACTCAAGAAGAGGTCTGCGGAGATGTCCTTTCAAGAACTAGCCTATCAAAGATTGAAAGTGGCAAAGCAACTCCCAAATATGAAAACATGGAATTTCTTCTCCGGCAAATCAATATGAGTTTTGAAGAGTTTGACTACATCTGCCATCTCTATCAACCGAGCCAACGAACAGAAATCATGCAAACTTATCTCAATATGACTTCCATCATTGGTAGTAATAGTCTAGTTCATTTTTTTGAAACATGCCAAGACTATCTCAAGACCCACCACGACCTGCCTATAGAAGAAATAAGGGATATGCTGGAAATTGTCATTCATATCCGTCAACATGGTACAGAGCAACTGTCAGACCAAGTGAAACAGACTGTCAAAAAACTTTGGGAAAAAATTGAAAAACAAGATACATGGTATGAAAATGACCTAAAAATCCTCAATACCATCCTTTTCAGCTTTCCCATTGATCACCTCCATCTCATTACTGGAAAAATCTTGCAACGCTTGGAAGTCTATAAAAACTACCAACATTTATATGACTTACGAATGGCAATCCTACTCAATCTGTCCACCATTTACTTATACCATCAAGACAAAAACATGTGTCAACAAATCTGCTATACTTTACTAGAGGATGCCAAGAAAAAGAAGCACTACGATAGACTTGCTATCTGCTATGTCCGTATCGGGATTTGTAGGGATGACGCTAGACTTATCCAAAAAGGTTTCTCACTTCTGGAGCTGACCGAGGAAACTTCTATGCTGTCTCATCTCAAAAAAGAAGTAGAGATCTATTCTCAACCGAAGGAAATATAAAAAAGTCGAGGGATTTCCTCGACCTTTTCATATTATTCTGTTCGTCAGTTCTTAATACCAGCCATTATTAAGCCAGAAGTTTTTAGCGGCTGTCCATGAACCGTAACGTCCTGCAACATAAGCATCTGCTACACGTTCTTGGTTTTCAGCTGAGTAGTCACCGTTCAAGTATGAATCTGTTAATTGGTAACGTCCGATATAACGTCCGTTTGTAGCTGTGTAGCTACCGCCTGATTCTTTTTGAGCAATCCATTCTTTAGCTTCTGCTTCAGATCCGCCTACAGTTGAAGCAACTGTTTCTTCTGCTACTGTTTCACTTACTACTGGAGTTTCTTCCTCTACCTCTGTAGTTTCTGCCACTGGAGCTGAAACAGCCTCATCTTGGGCAGCTGGAGCTTCATAAGTCGTTGAAGCTGTGGCTACTGGCGCTGCTGGACCGTCGATAACCAACTCTTGACCAACATAAATCAAATGAATGTTATCAATGTGGTTGTTTTCTGCCAATTTCTCAACAGTTGTGTTGTGAGTTTCAGCGATTTCTGAAAGTGTATCACCTTCTTTAACAGTGTAAGTTGATGATTCTTGAGCAGATACAAATGATGGAGCAAATACTGCAAACAAGGCAACTACTCCTGCAAGAGTTGTTTTAATCTTTTTAGTTGTTGATTTCATATTTGAAAATTCTCCTTCTTTCTATAGTTCTATGATACCTTTTAAATATTACCGTTTCTTGACACTTTTATGTAGAAATATTACAAAATTATTTTTTATTTCCCTAAATAAACCATTTTTGTCATAAAAGATACTATTTTTATGCTATTTGAGGTATTAGAAAGGTTTTCATCCGCAATTAAAGCCAAGCCCCTCATTCTTTGATATAATAGAGATAAGAATTTTTATAAGGGGAAACTGATGAAATCACTTCGTTTTCAATCTGTCTTTGATATCATCGGACCAGTTATGATTGGCCCATCTAGTAGCCATACCGCTGGAGCTGTTCGTATTGGGAAGATTGTCTCTTCCATTTTTGATGATACTCCGACAGAAGTCGAATTCCAACTATTTAACTCATTTGCCAAAACCTATCGTGGTCACGGAACAGACCTAGCCCTTGTTGCAGGTATTTTAGGCATGGATACAGATGATCCTGAAATCCCAAACAGCCTAGAAATTGCCCACAAGCGTGGTATCAAGATTGTCTGGACTATTCAGAAAGACAGCAATGCTCCGCATCCTAATACTACTAAAATTACCGTCAAAAATGCCCACAAGACCATCAGCGTGACTGGTATTTCTATCGGTGGTGGGAATATTCAGGTAACCGAACTCAATGGTTTTGCCGTCTCTCTCAATATGAATACACCGACTATCATCATTGTTCATCAAGATATTCCAGGTATGATTGCCCTCGTAACGGAGGCCCTTTCCCGCTATGGTATCAATATCGCCCAGATGAATGTCACTCGTGAAAAAGCTGGTGAAAAAGCCATTATGATTATCGAAGTCGATAGTCGTAACTGTGATGAGGCCATCGAAAAAATTCGAAAAATCCCTCATCTCCACAATGTCAATTTCTTTAAATAGGAGGAAGCATGTTTTATTCTATCAAAGAATTGGTCGAGCAAGCAGATCTGGACTTTCAAGGAAATGTCGCAGAACTCATGATTACAACAGAGTTTGAATTGACTGGTCGCGAACGTGAAGAAGTCTTCCTTCTCATGGAACGCAATCTGGAAGTCATGAAAGCCTCTGTCCAACTTGGCCTCAATGAAAATAAATCTCGTAGTGGCCTGACAGGTGGAGATGCTGCCAAATTGGATCACTACATAAAAAATGGAAAAACTCTGTCAGATTACACAATTCTCTCTGCTGCCCGAAATGCCATCGCAGTCAATGAACACAATGCCAAAATGGGCTTGGTTTGTGCCACTCCGACCGCCGGAAGTGCTGGCTGTCTCCCTTCCGTTCTCACTGCTGCTATTGAAAAATTAGACCTCAGCCATGAGCAACAACTGGATTTTCTCTTTGCTGCGGGTGCCTTTGGACTAGTCATTGCAAATAATGCCTCTATCTCAGGTGCTGAAGGTGGCTGTCAGGCCGAGGTTGGTTCGGCCTCTGCTATGAGCGCTGCCGCCTTGACTCTAGCTGCCGGTGGAACACCTTATCAGGCCAGTCAGGCCATTGCCTTTGTCATTAAAAATATGCTAGGCCTCATCTGTGACCCTGTTGCCGGTTTGGTTGAAGTTCCCTGTGTCAAACGCAATGCCATGGGAGCCAGCTTTGCCTTTATCGCAGCAGACATGGCCTTGGCAGGTATCGAATCTAAAATTCCTGTGGATGAAGTTATCGATGCCATGTACCAAGTGGGAGCAAGCATGCCAACTGCCTTTCGTGAAACAGCTGAAGGTGGACTCGCTGCCACCCCTACTGGTCGTCGCCTTCAAAAAGAAATTTTCGGAGAATAAGCTTATCAAATAGGAGAAACCATGACCTCTATCACAGCGATTTTTTTCGATCTGGATGGAACACTCGTCGACAGTTCTATCGGGATTCACAACGCCTTTACCCATACCTTTAAGGAGCTGGGGGTGCCTAGTCCGGATGCCAAAACTATTCGTGGTTTTATGGGACCGCCTCTTGAAAGTAGTTTTGCGACCTGCCTGCCCAAAGAACAAATCGCTGAGGCTGTGCAAATATACCGTTCTTACTACAAGGAAAAAGGCATCTATGAAGCTCAACTTTTCCCTCAGATTGTAGAATTACTTCAAGAACTATCCAAGAATTATCCTCTTTATATCACCACAACAAAAAATACTCCAACCGCTCAAGACATGACTAAAAACTTGGGAATCTATCATTTCTTTGATGGCATTTATGGTTCCAGCCCTAAAGCACCCCATAAAGCAGATGTCATTCGCCAAGCCTTGCAGACACATCAACTAGCACCAGAACAAGCCATCATCATCGGAGATACCAAGTTTGATATGCTTGGAGCTCAAGAAACAGGCATTCAGAAATTGGCCGTCACTTGGGGATTTGGAGATAAGGCAGATCTACTAAACTATCATCCTGATTATATCGCCCACAAACCCCTACAAGTTTTAGAGTATTTTCAATAACATAGACTGGGCAACAACTCTATTTCAGAAGAAAATGGAGC
>NZ_AEDV01000091.1 GCF_000148545.1 Streptococcus mitis SK597
CAAAGCTGACGTGGTTTGAAGAGATTTTCGAAGAGTATTAAAAGATCAAACGCAAGACGGCAATCAAAACCACTCCAAAGAGAACCGTTCCGACTAGATTGCGGTAGCGAAAGGCTACCCAAGCTGTTGGAAAGACTGCTAAGAAGTCCAGCCATTTGATTTGAGGAAAGCTCCCAACCTTGCCTGTCACTACGCTTGAAAGAATCAAGGCAAAGATAATAGAAACGGGCAAGAACTTCAAAAAACGCTCAACGATCGCAGGCAAGCCCTTATACTTGACCAAGATGAAGGGAATCATACGGGGAATCCACGTCACCAAGCCAGAGAAAATAACTGCTAATAAAAGATACTTACTGACCATCTAAAACCACCCCCATTGTACAACCTAGCAAGGTCGCAAACAGAACAGCTAGTGACTGAGACACCACTGTCAAGAGTAAAAAGAAGGACACCGCAACAACTGCTAGGATAATCAGCAGATTGCGGACAGGAATTCGTCTTTGCATAATCTGGAATTGCGAAGCAAAAATTCCAATGAACATCCCAACCAGGGCAAAATCCAATCCAAAGATTTCTGGATTTGGAAGCAGACCACCCAGAGCCGTTCCGACAACTGTTCCCACAAACCAAGCCACATAGCTGTTGAGATTGTTCCCGTGCATCCACATAGGATTGACCTTGTCTGTATGAGCCAATTCGCCCATCAAAACGCCGTAAGTCTCATCCGTCAAAAGGCTAGACATACCGATATTTTGCCAGAGACTGGTATGACGGAAATAGGTTGACGCATGCAAGCTCAACAAAAAGAGACGCAAATTGATCAAAAAGACCGTCATAGCAATAGCTGCCACAGGTGCTTGAACCGCAATCAGTGCCAACATGGCAAACTGGGCACTCCCAGCATAAACAAAGAGGCTCATCAAGCCCATCTCAACAGGTGTCACATAGGGCGCACCGATAATCCCACAGGCAAGGCCAATACTGACATAACCAAGGGCCGTTGGCATGGCTGCCTGCGCCCCCTCCCAAAATCCTTTTTCTTTCATCTTTCTCCTCATATTGTCTTAATAAATGGGCTGAAAAGACTCCAGCCATAGCATGGACTATTATAACACATTCAGGAAAGAGAAAAAAGTCTGCTGATTTTGACCATCATAAAAAGACTGGCAATCCAGTCTCAAACATATATTATACAAATTCTCCGCTATATACTTTCACGGATATTCAGGAGCATGAAAAAGGCAACTAGAAGAAATACCAATAAAACAAAGCTAACTGCCAGAGTTCCAAAGCTAGTAGCAATGGTTACCAAAGCTATTGTAAATAAGCTAGGTAAAACAACCGTAATAGCACCGATAGAGGATTGAACTGCTCCCATTGACTCCTCAGGTATTTGTTTAAAAATGAGTTCCTGTAATCTAGGAGAGAGGACACCTGCGAAAAAGGCATCCAAGGCACTAAAGATGAGAATCCAGTCAAAACGAACTGTGGCAAATCCTACTAGAAGAAGCAACTGGATGACAAGTGAGGCATAGAGAGCTGTTTTTATAGAAATCGTATTTTTCAAATAGCCACTCACAAGACTTCCGACAATAAGGGCTGACAGATCCATGGTGGATAACAAGGCAAGAGATTGACCTGTTTGTAAATTTAAAAAAGGCTGATTCCTCAAAAACAGAGTAGAGACAGGAACTGTAACATTTATCACTGCTTGACTAATAGAGATAATAAACAAAACTAAGAGTACCTGATTCATCTTCCATATCAATTTCGATGACTGGACCAAATGCTGGCAAAAGGATTTTACAGAGAGTCCTTCTTGATAGCTAATCGTTTTTTCTACTTTCAAGAGGTCATTTTTTATGAATAGGATACCTAAAAATGCGATTAAAAAGGTAAGAGCGTTCAGTAAGGAAATAAACTGGATGGATAGAATACCTAATAAGACTCCTCCTAAAATATTACTGATTGTTTTCACTAAACTAACAGTTGACTGTTTAAATCCAATAGCTTCTGCCAGATGGTCTTGCCCAATAATTCTAATGAAAATCGGAGTGAGCATGGCGCCTGAAAAATAGCTCAATGTGTCAGACAAGAGGTTAATCAGACAAATAAATGCTACTAGCAACAAGGAGAAAGACTGCCCTGAAAGCGATAGGGACACTATAGAGTAAAGCAAAAATTTTGCAAAACTAATAATTGTATATTTTAGGACACGATGATGTTGAAAATCCGCCAAAACTCCCAGAAAGATTTGTAGAACTTGGGGAAGGGTTTCTGAAATCGTGATAAGTAAAATCGCCAAAGGGGCAAAAGACGCATCTGCCACATAATTCAAAAAGGCCAGATAAAAAATCGTATCCCCAACCGTTGAAATCCACTGGTTGATGGTTAGTTGCCTAAAATCTCTATTTTGAAGAAATACTTTCATTACAACTCCTTTTTAAGTTCAAATGGGAATTTTTATTCCAAAACATCCTAATAAATCCTGTATGCCCAGTCTATACCATATCATATAGATTGCCTACACAGCCTTTTTCACTGCACACCTCATCATGTCTTTAGCTACTAACCAGCTCCTAGTGTAACAACATCAAAATTTGACCAATGCCATTGTAGACTATATGCAGTCCAATAGGCCAATAAATGGACTTTGTCACTCTAAATAAGACTGCAAATATGAGTCCGCCACCCATATAGAAGACAAAGTCTGTCAAGACCCAACCGTGATTACTAATGTGCGAGACCCCAAATAAAACAGCGGAACCAAGTACATCTAGCCCCCATTTCTTTCCTTTTTCCAGAGCAGTCATCACTAATCCACGATAAATCATGTCTTCAAAAATGGGACCTGCAATCACAGGATAAAAAAAATACATCAAAAATGCCGTAGCTCCTGTAAAAGTAGGAGCAGCATGTTGATAAGAAATTTCATTTCGAGTAGGTGGGAAAAGAAAAAAGGTGACAAAATTCCAAGCAACAAAAGCAAGCAGAGCTAGGAAGGAATAGAAAAGATAGGATCTTTTAAACTTTCTACTGTTGATTTTCTGCCATTTCCCCGACCAAATCATAGCAATAAGAGCAAATAAAACCACAAGAAAATTCAACATCATATCCGACAGATAATAGGCAAAGTCAGATAGACCAGTAACAAGGTCGCTGCGTAAAACTAGACCACTGAACTCCTGATCAGCAATAACTAGTAGAAAAGCTATAATAAAGTAATATATTGAAGTTACCTTTTTCATATATCACCTTTCTAATATCCAAATACCAATAAAGTGACAATGAGTAAGAAACTATTCCATGAAGCATGCAGAGCTATAGCCCAATAGATGGATCGAGTGTAGCGAAACATCATACAAAATATCAAGCCCATTCCAAAATACTTTATGAAATCTGTCGTTACCCAACCATACTGCAAAACATGCATAGCGCCAAATACAGCAGCGGAAACAAGAACATCAATATAGTAGTTTTTGAATTTAGACAAGCTTGTCATCACAAAACCACGACAAACAACCTCTTCTCCCACAGGTGCGATAATACTAGTATAAAGTATTCGCGTAACAAAATAGCTAGTTCCTGTTAAACTGGTAGCTACCTCCACGACTGTACTTCCATTCTGAGTACGAGGAAAGATATAGGTTGTTAAATTTGCCCACACGAACAATAAGAAAAAGGAAAGAAAGAAAACACCTAGGTAAGACCAACGAAACTGGAAACGACCACACTCTTTCCAATATTCACTTTTGACAAAAACAATTGTAGCTACAGTTCCCAGAATAAGTACCAATAAAACTTGGAACACATAGTACATATTATCAGACAAAGCAACCATAAAATCTAAGTCTGATGTGACATTAAAAATGAGGTAATAAGTCAAAATCAACAAGCCAGTTGCTAGGTGCAATTTCACTTCTTTCATTTTCTTCATCCTATTATCTCCTATAAGAGCCTATCTTCTACGGCGGCCAAACAATCCATCTGCTAAATCTATAGTCCAATCAAAAGCTCCACGATTAGGACTCATCCCTTGATTGCCCCAACCAGGGTAAATTCCTGGGACGCCCCAACCAGATATACCACCTCTTCCGCCACCTCCCATAGAATTTACGATGTTGCCTCCTCTAACATCTTGCAACTCAGCTTCTGTCAATTCCATTGTTTCTGCAAATTGTAAATTTAACATCTTTTACACTCCTCCAATTATTTTTTTATAAACCACTTCTGCGACCTAGGATTTGCTTCAAATGTCTTACAAGGACAGTATAGCATGGAAATTGGCTTATTTTAGAAAATCGCATATTTGATATTTTTTCTTATAGAAATTTCACATTTGCGATTTTGGTAGATTTGATTATTTCACTGGTATAATAAAGTTATTACTAATGAGGAGTGGAGAAACTATGAAAAAACAAATTTTAACATTATTGACAATCGTTGCTGAGATTATTATCATTTTCCCGTTTCTAACTAATCGATAAGTTCTTTGTATTGCTGAAAACGCAATTCGAAGAGGGCTATCAATTGTGGATTTTCTAATACTTGCAGAGATTGGATAAAGTGTTCAATCTCTTTTTGATTGTTTCCTTTGGTTTGAAGGAAAATACTCATTTTCTTTAAAAATTGCCACAATACTTTTTCAAAAACATCGTATGGACGAAGCATACTCTCCAGCTCAGCTTCAAAGATTGGGAGGTAAGAGAAAAGTTTGCGCTCCATGAGCTCTGATATAATATTCAGAAAGCCACTTTTCATATACAGTCTATTATGTACCAACTCTTTAAATTCCTTAGATTTCTCAAGTAAAGTGGTTGATAAAAATATCAAATCTTGATTGCTCAAGAAAGGCATGGTATTACAAAAGAGATAGAGTTCAAACCAGGTCCAAGACTCAATAGCGTAGAGGTAGGTAGTTAAAAACTCGCTATCCTCCTCTGCTAGCGGATAGCTTTTATCTAAGGAATGGATAGCATCTTTAATCACAATGGCATTCAAACGACGATAGGTCTCTGCCATCTGTTCTCGCTCGACTTCCTCCAACAGTTGCTCTAAGCTAGCGATATCTTGGTGGGCAAAGCGATCCACAACCTTTCTGCCAAATCGCATATGTGGAGATTCTTGATAGTTGTTGAGTTTGTGTCCAAATTCATCAAAGGTCACATTGATCCCTTGGATTGCTAATATGAGCTTATCCGCAGACAGCATAGACTGCCCTAGTTCGAACTTGGATAGCTGAGAAGCTGTTAGTCCAGCACAAGCCACATCTGACTGCTTGAGTTTTCTAGCCAAACGTAATTCCTTGTAAAATTCCCCCAATTCCATTCTCTCAATCATCTTGCCACCTCCTAGCTTTTGCATATTATATCATTATTTTTATGGTTTTGTCAAAATATTCTGACATTTAAGAGAGCAAAAAAGCCAGCCTTAAGCTGACTCCTTATTCCATCGTATCAAAAGCGAGACTTGGTTTGGCATTGAGGTCCAAGTTTGCAAAGTTTTCTTTGTTCCACTCGCTGACGCTGGCATAGGCAATCATACCTGCATTGTCTCCGCAGAGGCGCAGAGGTGGAATGATGATCTTGACATCTGTGATTTCAGTTGCTAGGCGTTCTCTGAGACCTTTATTGGCTGCCACACCACCTGCCACGACAAGGGTTTTAACAGGATATTTCTCCAAAGCCTTCTTGGTTTTTGCCATGAGAATATCCAAGACAGCTGCTTGGAAGGAAGCACACAAATCCTCTGTGGACAAGCTTTCTCCCTTTTGCTCGGCATTGTGGTGAAGATTGATAAAGGCAGATTTCAAACCTGAGAATGAAAACTCCAGATTATCTTCCTTAATCATGGCACGAGGAAAATCATAAATATCCTGTCCCTGATGAGCTAGCTCGTCAATCTCACGACCGGCAGGATAGGTCAAGCCCATGACACGGCCGACCTTATCATAGGCCTCACCAACCGCGTCATCTCGCGTTTCCCCAACAATCTTATAATCTCCAGCCTCCGAAACATAAACCAACTCTGTGTGCCCACCGCTAACCAAGAGGGCTAGCAAGGGAAACTCCAAAGGCTCTACACTTTGGGCTGCCATGAGGTGGCCAGCCATGTGATTAACGGGAATCAGCGGAAGTCCATGTGCCCAAGCAAAGGCCTTAGCAGCTGACAAGCCAACTAGCAAGGCTCCGACCAAGCCTGGTCCATAGGTAACCGCCACAGCTGTCACGTCCTCTTCGGTAATCTCTGCTTCTGCTAGCGCCTCCTCGATACAGGCTGTAATGACCTCGACATGGTGACGACTGGCTACTTCCGGCACTACGCCACCGAAACGTTTGTGACTCTCAATTTGACTAGCAATGACATTGGACAAGAGCTCATCGTCGTTTTTCAAGACGGCGACACTAGTCTCATCACAGGATGTCTCAAATGCTAAAATATATCTATCCTTCATCTATTTCTCTCTTCATGATGATGGCGTCCTCGACTGGGTCATGGTAGTAGGCCTTTCGCTCAGCGATGACCGCCATCTTTTCTTTCTTGTAAAATGCTTGCGCTCGGTGATTTGACTTTCTGACTTCGAGGAAAATCTCCTTGTCTGTTGGCAATTGAGCAAACAAGGCCGAGGCGTTCCCCTGACCCTGATAGGCTCCTTTAACAGCGATTTGCAAGACTTCTGCCTCAAAAAGATTCTCCTGAACAGCTAGAAAGCCAATCACTTCTGCCCCATCATAAGCCAGAACATACCAAGTCTGGTCTTGGGACAGATCTGCTTGGATTTGTTCCAGCGTCCACGGACTGACTGGGTAAACAGCTATCATAACAGCGTAGATGGTTTGAGCCAAGTCAGGCTGCTGTTGGATTCGTTTAATTTCTATCATAGGCGTTTAATGTAAGACTCACCAGACTCGGTGTGGTTCTTGAGCCAGTTCTCCTCAGCCTCAACACGTTTGAGATAATTTGGCACAAAGTCGTGCAAAGATTCTGCTTCCTTATCCCAAGCCCAAAGAGCAAGATTAGCTGCATTAGGCAAGGTTTCTTTGTAATTAGTCCTTGGTAAATGCTCTTGAATCTGCTCAACAAAGGGACCAACTTCTCCGACAAAGGTTACCTGGCTAGCACCCTTGATTAACTCAATCACTCGCTCAAAAGGCAGGTGTGCTTCTGGCATGACAGGTTTGGCATTTTCATAAAATCCTGCGTAAACATTGTTGCGACGTGCATCCATCAAAGGGACGAACAAGCCTTCTTGTTGGTATGGCACCAGAGCCAAGAGGCTAGACATACCAACTAACTCGATGTTCAGAGTATGAGCCAAAGTCTTGGCAGTGGCGACCGCGATTCGCAAGCCTGTGTAGCTACCTGGCCCTTCAGCCACCACGACTCGATCCAAATCTTTAGGCGTCCAATCCAAACTCTCCATCAAAAAATCGATGGCAGGCATGAGGGTAATACTGTGATTTTTCTTAATATTAATCGTCGTCTCGGCAAGAACCTGCTTGTCCTCTAAAATAGCGAGAGAAAGAGCCTTGCTGGACGTATCAAAAGCTAATACTTTCATAACACATTCCTATCTTTTTGTCTGCTTACTATTATACTACAAAAGCTGGCACATGGGAATTTTCTTTGCCCCCAAACAAAAATGCCTACACTTAGCCCAAAAACAATTCGCAAATAAAATTCAAAAAAATCTTCACTTTTCCTTTTCTTTTCCGAATATAAAAGTGAACAAGAAAATTGAAAGGATCTCCGTAAAAAATTTGGTAAGTCATGCTAGATAAAAAACACATTTTTAGAAGGATAAATTTTATTATCTTTATCTCTTATAGTTTGCTCAGCATTCTCAATGATTTAAACATTACTACTATCCCTTTACCAATCGATTTATCTGTTTGTATTGTTTTATTTTTATGCTTCAACTCTATTTTTGAGCAGAATAATGACCACCATAAAAATAATAAGCTTTGAAAATTCCATTGTCATGTCATTTTAGAAAAATGCAAAGACCACCTCATCTTGATAGATGGGGTGGAATTTTCGTGTCATGAATTTACTATCTTTTGCCCCAAACAAAAATGCCCCAGCATAAGCAGGGCATCTAAGCATTTAATCCAAAGTAAAATACAAACCAAACGACATAGGTTACGAGGAGGAGAAAAAGCGAGTAGAGAGTCACAAAGGTAATTTTCCACAAGAACTTGGTTTGTCGTCGTTCCAGTTTGGCAAATAGAAGATTCCCCGCATAAACGCAAGCAACAAAAACAATAAAAGCTACCAAGCGAGCTCCGATAGCAAAGGCAAATAAGTTATACATAAGGCAACCTCCTTGACTTAAAAACTATAGGGAATTATGACAAACGATAAATTCCACTTCCGTTATCAAGATAACACATTTTCTTTATTTTTGCAAACGCTTCCCAACGAGTAACTATATGACTTTGTCGTTCCCGTCTTTTACTAATTTTTCATTTTGTGGTATAATTGAAATAATTGTAACGAATCAAGGTCAATCTAGACACAAAATGGAATGAAATCAAGCAAATCTCTGCTAAAAGTTTGGAATAAGCTGACCTGTAAATAGAAAGGAACTATATGATTTACAAAGTTTTTTATCAAGAAACAAAAGAACGTAGCCCACGTCGTGAAACAACACGCGCACTTTACCTAGACATCGATGCCAACTCAGAACTTGAGGGCCGTATCGCTGCTCGTCAACTTGTCGAAGAAAATCGCCCAGAGTACAATATCGAGTATATCGAACTCTTGTCTGACAAATTGCTAGATTACGAAAAAGAAACTGGCGCCTTCGAAATCACGGAGTTCTAATATGGCCTATACTCTTAAACCTGAAGAAGTCGGCGTTTTTGCCATCGGTGGTCTGGGAGAAATCGGGAAAAACACTTACGGGATTGAATACCAAGACGAGATTATCATCGTCGATGCTGGGATTAAATTCCCAGAAGATGACTTGCTGGGTATCGACTACGTCATTCCTGACTACTCTTACATCGTAGACAATATCGACCGCGTCAAAGCTGTTTTGATTACACACGGACACGAGGACCACATCGGTGGGATTCCATTCCTACTCAAGCAAGCAAATGTCCCAATCTATGCTGGACCACTTGCCTTAGCTTTAATCCGTGGGAAACTCGAAGAACACGGTCTCTTGCGCAACGCCAAACTTTACGAAATCAACCACAATACTGAGTTAACCTTTAAAAATCTCAAGGCAACTTTCTTTAGAACGACTCACTCTATTCCAGAACCTTTGGGGATTGTCATTCATACTCCTCAAGGGAAAATTGTCTGTACGGGTGACTTCAAGTTTGACTTAACACCAGTTGGCGAACCAGCAGATTTGCACCGTATGGCTGCGCTAGGCGAAGAAGGTGTTCTCTGTCTTCTGTCTGACTCAACAAATGCAGAAGTGCCAACCTTTACCAACTCTGAAAAAGTCGTTGGACAGTCCATCATGAAGATTATCCAAGGTATTGAAGGACGTATTATCTTTGCATCCTTTGCCTCAAATATCTTCCGTCTCCAGCAAGCAACAGAAGCCGCTGTTAAGACTGGACGCAAGATTGCGGTCTTTGGTCGTTCGATGGAAAAGGCCATTGTTAACGGAATTGAGCTTGGTTACATAAAAGCTCCAAAAGGAACCTTTATCGAGCCAAATGAAATCAAAGACTACCCTGCTGGCGAGGTTCTTATCCTCTGTACAGGTAGTCAGGGCGAGCCAATGGCAGCCCTCTCTCGTATCGCCAACGGAACCCACCGTCAGGTGCAACTCCAACCAGGCGATACGGTTATCTTCTCTTCTAGTCCAATCCCTGGAAACACTACTAGCGTCAACAAGCTGATCAATATCATTTCTGAAGCTGGTGTCGAAGTTATCCACGGTAAAGTGAATAATATCCATACATCTGGACACGGTGGCCAACAAGAGCAAAAACTCATGCTCCGCTTGATTAAGCCAAAATACTTCATGCCTGTCCACGGTGAATACCGCATGCAAAAAGTCCACGCTGGACTAGCAGTGGATACTGGTGTTGAGAAGGACAATATCTTTATCATGAGCAATGGTGATGTGCTTGCCCTTACTGCTAACTCAGCTCGTATTGCAGGTCATTTCAACGCCCAAGATATCTATGTCGATGGAAATCGTATCGGTGAAATCGGCGCTGCTGTCCTCAAAGATCGTCGCGATCTATCTGAAGACGGTGTCGTTCTGGCAGTCGCAACTGTTGACTTCAAATCGCAGATGATTCTGTCTGGTCCAGACATCCTCAGCCGAGGCTTTGTCTACATGAGAGAGTCTGGAGACTTGATTCGCCAAAGCCAACGCATCCTCTTCAATGCAATCCGTATCGCACTGAAAAACAAGGACGCTAGCGTTCAATCTGTCAATGGTGCCATTGTCAACGCTATTCGCCCCTTCCTCTATGAAAATACAGAACGTGAACCGATTATCATCCCGATGATCCTCACACCAGATGAAGAATAATACTCTTCGAAA
>NZ_AEDV01000090.1 GCF_000148545.1 Streptococcus mitis SK597
GTTTCTCTCAAGCGACAACTATATTAGTATATCACAGACACTTTCGCTTGTCAACACTTTTTTGAAACTTTTTTAAAACTTTTTTTCATCAAGTGTGCCATCCGTAACATACCATAGTCCGTACGGGATTCGAACCCGTGTTACCGCCGTGAAAAGGCGGTGTCTTAACCCCTTGACCAACGGACCAGAGTTGTTATTTTCAACTCTTACTATTATACAGTCTTTTCAAACTTTGTCAACTACTTTTTTAAATTTTTTACAAATTTTTCAATTCGTTTTTCAAATTATAGTAAAAAGAGCCAGAATTATACTGACTCTTCTATTGTTCATTAAACTTAGAAGCACGTTCTTCTCCCCACCAATAGGGCATTAGTTCTGCGACTTTAACTGTTTTTCTTATATTATAGTCCATCATGAATTCTGCATCTTTATTTTCAGCGTTCAACTCTAATAGGAATTCTCTGCAAGCTCCACAGGGCATGGCTGAACTTCCACCATAAGGTGGTTTGTCTCGAAAGGCTAATACTTTTTTAACCTTAGTTTGTCCTGAAAATTGGTACATATTGAAGAGAGCTGCCCGCTCTGCGCAGAGATGGAAAACACCACAGGTTCCCTCCATACAGAAACCTGTAAATATTTGTCCATCTTCTGCTTCTACTGCGGCCACAACATGGTTAGCGTAAACAAAATCAGATACTTCATGTGGATTATACAATTTCTGTGCTTCTTCGTACATCTTTTCCCAGATGTCCATTATTGTACCCTTCTTATTTAGAGATTTCCTTTAACATATTTTCGATATGCTGGATTGATTTTTCACGTCCAAGCAAGAAAATTGTATCTGGTAATTCTGGTCCATGCATTTCACCTGAAACTGCGATGCGAATTGGCATGAAGAGATTTTTCCCTTTGATACCTGTTTCTTTTTGAACAGCTTTGATTTGTGGGAAGATATTCTCTGTTACAAATTCATCATCTGTCATCGCCTCAAGTTTTGCTTTGAAGGCTTCAAGAACTGTTGGGACTGTTTCCACCGCCATGACTTCGCGTTCTGCGTCTGTCAATTCTGGGAAATCTGAGAAGAAAAGATCTGTCAATGGAATAATTTCATCTACTGATTTCATTTGTGGTTTATAGAGCTCAACTAATTTTTCAGCCTTGTCTGTTAAACGGCCTGCTTCTTCTAGGAATGGTTTTGCCATTTCAAAGATAGTTTCTAGGTCTGCATTCTTGATATAATCATTGCTCATCCAGTCTAGTTTTTTCTGGTCAAAGGCTGCTGGAGACTTGCTCAGGCGGTTTTCATCGAAAAGTTTAATGAGTTCTTCACGAGAGAAGATTTCATCTTCGCCACCTGGGTTCCAACCAAGAAGAGCAATAAAGTTAAAGACTGCTTCTGGAAGGTAACCTTTCTTTCGATAATCTTCGATAAATTGAAGTGTATTAGTATCACGTTTAGATAACTTCTTACCAGTCTCAGAGTTGATAATCAAGGTCATGTGACCGAACTCTGGAGCTTCCCAACCAAGTGCTTCATAAACCATGAGCTGTTTTGGTGTATTAGCAATGTGGTCATCTCCACGGATTACGTGAGAAATTTGCATATCATGGTCATCGATGACAACGGCAAAGTTGTATGTTGGGTAACCGTCTTTCTTTTGGATAACCCAGTCACCACCGATATTGCCACCTTCAAATTCGATATCACCTTTGACCATATCATGCCACTTGTAGATACCTGACTCATTGACAGCCAAGCGAACTGTTGGGATGATTCCTGCTGCTTCACGTTCTGCGATGTAAGCTGCTTTTTCTTCTTCACTCATACCAAGGTATTCATTGATGTAGCGTGGTGTTTCGCCAGCTGCTTCTTGGCGTTCGCGTTCCGCTGCCAACTCTTCTTCTGTAACATAAGATTTGTAGGCTTTTCCTTCAGCTAACAGTTTGTCGATGTATTTTTGATACAAGTCCAAACGCTCAGACTGGCGGTAATTTTCATGTGTTTCTGGACTTTCATCCCAGTCCATACCTAACCAACGAAGGTTTTCAAGCTGTGAACGTTCCCCATCCTCGACATGACGTTTACGGTCAGTATCTTCAATACGGATAATAAAAGTTCCACCATGATGACGTGCGTAAAGGTAGTTGAACAATGCTGTACGGGCATTACCGATGTGTAGTAGTCCTGTTGGACTTGGTGCGTAACGTACGCGGATATCTTTTGACATAGTTTCTCCTATAAAGTCTCTAGGCGTCTGCCTTTTTGCTCTCTATATTATATCACAAGTCTTGGCTGAGTCCAATTTCTATGGATAAAGAGAGTAAAAAGAGTGGACAAACCACTCTTTTCTTCTATTATAGACGTGCGTTAAGTTCTTTGCTCAATTCTTCAAATCCTGGTTTTCCAAGAAGGGCAAACATGTTACGTTTGTAAGCTTCAACACCTGGTTGGTCAAATGGGTTGATGGCATTCAAGTAACCAGAAAGGGCGATAGCCAATTCGAAGAAGTAGATAGTGTAACCAAGAGTGAAAGCATCTTGCTCTGGAAGAGTCACGTACATGTTTGGTACATCACCATCTGTGTGGGCAAGAAGAACACCATCAGTCGCTTTTTTGTTTACAAAGTCAACGTCTTTTCCTTGAAGGTAACCAAGTCCATCAAGGTCTTCTTCCAAGCTAGGGATAATCACATTCTTACGGGGTTTGTCAACACGGACAACTGTTTCAAACATGATACGAGTTCCTTCTTGAATAAATTGACCAAGTGAGTGCAAGTCAGTTGAGAAGTTGGCTGAAGTTGGGTAGATACCTTTTTGGTCTTTCCCTTCTGATTCACCAGCCAATTGTTTCCACCATTCTGAGAAGTACTGAAGTGATGGCTCATAGTTTACCAAGATTTCAGTTGCATAGCCTTTACGGTAAAGGATGTTACGAACAGCTGCATATTGGTAAGCTTCGTTTTCAGAGATTTTGTCTGAAGTGTAGTCTTTGCGAGCTGCATTCGCACCTTCCATAAGGGCTTTGATGTCAGCTCCTGAAGCAGCGATTGGAAGCAAACCAACAGCTGTCAATACTGAGAAGCGTCCACCGATGTCATCTGGAACAACAAATGTTTCCCAACCGTTAGCATCTGCTTCAACCTTAACAGCACCTTTTTGGCGGTCAGTTGTTGCATAGATACGTTTGTTAGCTTCTTCTTGACCGTATTTCTTAACCAAAAGTTCTTTAAAGACACGGAAAGCAATCGCTGGTTCAGTTGTTGTACCTGATTTAGAAATCACGTTTACTGAGAAGTCTTTGTCTGCAACATACTCTACCAAGTCAGCAAGGTAAGTAGATGAGATTGAGTTTCCTGCGTAAAGGATTTGTGGAGCCTTGCGTTCTTCTTTTGTTTGCAAGTTAGCAAAGTGGTGGTTCAAGAAGTCGATTGCTGCTTTGGCACCAAGGTAAGATCCACCGATACCGATAACAACCAAAACATCGCTGTCTGACTTAATTTGCTCAGCAGCTTTCAAGATGCGGTCAAATTCTTCGCGGTCGTAGTTTTCAGGAAGGTCCAACCATCCCAAGAAGTCGCTACCAGCACCAGTTCCTTTACGGATCAATTCATCTGCTGCTGTTACTTGTGATTGCATGTATTCCACTTCATGTGGTGCAACAAATTTGTCTAAAACTTTTGAATAATCAAATTTAATATGTGACATGTTATTCCTCCAATATTTCTTCTTTTCTATCATAACGCTTACCTTCGTTTTTTTCAAGTTTTTTGTCGAATTTCTCCAATTTTTATCAGAATTCAAACGTTTGCGTAAAAATCCCACATTCCAAAAATTTTGAAAAAATAAAAGAAAGAACGACTAGATGTTCCAGTCGTCACAGTTCATTCAATAAATACTCAAATAGTTCTAAATTGCCATCTTCTTCATTAACCAGAAACTCTGGATGCCACTGCAAACCGATAATGCGGTGCTCATCGATAGATTCAATCGCTTCGATGGTCTGGTCTCTTGGATCAATAGCAGTTACACGGAAATTAGGTGCCAAATCTTTAATGCTTTGACGATGGACGGAGTTGACCTGACTTTCTTTTCCAAATAGCTTAGCCACCACGCTTCCTTCCACTGTCTCAATAGAGTGAGATGTCCCGAAAGGTAGTCCTTGCCAGTGACCTTCGATTTCTTGATTGAGAGTTCCGCCAAAGGCAACATTGACAAGTTGAACACCACGGCAGATTGCCATAATTGGTTTATTCTGACGGAGCGCTTCCTTCAAGAGTGCCAATTCAAATTCGTCACGGACTAGATTATAGTCATCGCTCTCAATGGTTTTTTTCTCTCCGTAAAATTGGGGATGAACATTTTGACCGCCTGTCAAGATAAGTTTGTCAATCATTTCTACATAATCACGTACAACTGACTCATCACCTACAGGAATGACTAAAGGGAGACCACCGACTTGACGAATGCTCTCTGCGAATCTACAAGATACAGATGAATGAATGTTTTTGCCTTCTGCATCTACGGGACATAGATTTGCAGCAACTCCTACAACCGTTCTAGGCATGATGTCTCTCCTTTCGAATACTAACGATAGTCCTATCCTATCACTCAAAACGCCTTTCGTCTAATATGTTTTTTTTAAGGCTGTGATAAAAATTTTTTATGGACAAGAAAAAGCTGCCCACATAGGACAACTTCTTTCTTATTCGAAAACAAATTGATTGTGATAAAGTTCTGAGTAGAAGCCACCTAGTTTCAAAAGTTCATGGTGGTTACCGCGTTCAATGACTTCTCCATCTTTAAGGACAATAATCTGGTCTGCATTGAGGATGGTCTTCAAACGATGGGCAATGACAAAACTGGTTCTACCCGCTACAACCGCCTCCATAGCATGCTGAATCTTACTTTCTGTCACCGTATCTACGTTTGAAGTTGCTTCATCGAGAATGAGAACTTCTGGATCTGTCATCAGGGTTCGAGCGATAGAAATCAATTGCTTTTGTCCTGTTGAGAAGATGCTCTGGTCATCATCTATAAGAGTATCGTATTTATCAGGTAAGCTTTCGATATAGTCATGAATGTGGGTTGCTTTGGCTGCTGCCTCAACCATTTCTTGACTAGCATCTGGCATACCGAAACGGATATTGTCTCGAATGGTTCCACTAAATAAGACCGAATCTTGCAAGACAATTCCCACCTTGCTTCTGAGACTATCCAAATCATAGTCACGAATGTCTTTGCCATCAAAATAAATACCACCAGCATCAACATCATAAAAACGATTGATGAGGTTCATAATAGTCGTTTTCCCTGACCCAGTCGGACCAACAACTGCTGTCATCTGGCCTTTAGGGGCAGAAATGCTAACATCTTTCAAAATAGGTTTATCAGGCAAGTATGAAAAATCAATATGACTAATTTCAACACCTTCTTGCAACTTAGTAAAGATCGGCGCCTTTTCAGGTCGAATTTCTTCCTCTGCGTCAAACATTTCCTGAATCCGTTCAGCACCTGTAAAGGCCAACTGAAGACTTCCCCAACTAGCTGCAACTTGAATAATAGGCTGGTAGTACTGCTGAGAAAATTGGGCAAACATAACAATCAAACCTAGGGCTGTACTTGTTTCAATAGTCTTATCATTCAACAGTACAGCTGAACCAGCAAAGATAACGATGGCTGTGTTGACCAGACTCATCCCATTCATGACAGGGAAAAGAATCCCTGAGAACATTCTTCCTTTAAAGGTTGCCTTGCGCACGCGCTCATTTTGCTCAAGAAATCCTGCCATCATATCCTCTTGAATTCCTTGGACAATCACGGCTTTTTGGCCTGAGATACTCTCATCCATATAGGCGTTGAGTTTCCCTACCTCTTTCTGCTGGAGATTGGTGTATTTGCGCGCCATTTTCACGATGAAAATCAGCATAAGGAAGGCCACTGGTGTGCTGGCAATGGTGATGAGGGCCAGCGTCACATTTCTCGAAAACATGACAAGAATCAGACCGATATATAAAACAATATTGCTCATGACCTGAATCAAACTTTCGTTAAAGGCTTGGAGGATATTATCCAAATCACTGGTAAAACGAGACAAGATATCGCCATCTTGTCGGCGGTCAAAGAAAGAGACCGTCAAGCGAGCAAGCTTACCGAAGAGGCCTTTGCGCATCTCGTTGGTCGACTCTGCAATCACGCGCGTCATGAGGCACATGTATATGACACTGGAGATAAATAGAACCAAAACCAGCAAACCAAGATTGACCATGATTCCTGATAGACTTTGCCAAACAAGTTCTGGATTGCCATCTTGATAAGCTTGAACTAAATTAGCTAGCTGCGTTACTGCTTGTCCAGAAAATACCGGAAAGAGGGCTTGGGCAAGAGTCGCCAGAACAATCATCAGGATAACAACTACAAATGATAGCTTATAGACTTTAAAATAATTCCAAAAAAATTGAACTGTCTTCATTTTACTCCTCCTTTCCTTTCTGTGTTTCATAGATTTCACGATAAACAGCATTGTTGGCAACCAAGTCTGCATGCGTGCCTTGACCAATCAATCGTCCTTGATCTAGAACCAATATTTTATCTGCATGAACAACCGAGCTAATCTTTTGCGCGATGATAATGGTTGTTGTTCCCTTCAAGTCCTTATTCAAGGCTTCTTGAACCAGGCGCTCTGACTTGGCATCCAATGCCGAGGTCGAATCGTCAAAAATCAGAATACGTGGATTGCTGACAATTCCACGAGCAATCGACATCCTTTGCTTTTGCCCACCAGAGAAATTGGTTCCCCGTTCCTCAACCGGACTTTCAAAGGTTTTCTCCATACGATGAATGAATTCACTAGCCTGGGCAATATTAGCTGCGCGCTCCATTTCAAATAGAGTAGCATCTCCTTTGCCCTGTCTCAAGTTATCTGCAATCGTTCCACTAAAGAGAATGGCACGTTGAAGAACGATAGAAACAGTTTTACGCAGGGTTCCTTCACTCACTTCTCGAATATCCTTACCTCCGATTTTGATAGCCCCTTCCTGTGGATCAAAAAGACGTGGAATCAATTGAGCCAAGGTTGACTTTCCTGCACCAGTTGCTCCAACTACACCAACCATTTGACCAGGTTCAATAGTAAAGCTCACATCTTTCAGCATCGGTTCCTTATCCATTGGATAGGTAAAGGTCACATTTTCAAAGCTAAGGCTTCCAACCAACTCTTCATCTGGGACATCCTTGAAGGTCATAGCTGGCTCTGCGTCAAGAATTTCTCGAATACGACGCATAGAAATCATGGCACGGCTGACAGAATTTCCTAAAAATCCAACCATAACAATGGTAAAGATAATCTGGCTCAGGTAATTAACAAAGGAAGCAATAGAGCCAACAACTGATGGATCCGACTGAACCATCCCTGCAACTAGCCAAATAGAGAGGAATACCGCCCCATAACCGACCAACATCATGAAAGGTTCCACTACTGAAAAGGCATACCCAATGTAAAGATTTTGACCGAGAAGCTCGTCTGAAACCTCCGTAAACTTAGCAAACTGCTCTTTTTCTTGGACAAAGGACTTGACCACACGAACGCCACGCAGATTTTCCTTGGCAATGGCATTGATGCGTTCAAGAAGGGTTTGAAACTTGGCAAAACGAGGCCCCATCATTCCCATCATGACAGCAGTCAAGGCAAAGATCAAGATAACCATGAGAACAATCACCCACCACAGAGAAGGTAAGGTTTGAACCGCAAGGATAAACGAACCGATGAATAAGAGGGGAAGTCTGAAAAGAATTTGGAAGGTCATCATGACCACGTTCTGAATCTGGTTGATATCATTTGTCATGCGAACGACTAGATTTCCCGCATTAAATTGTTCAATATTGGCATAAGAAAAGGTTTGGATTTTACGGAAGGCATCCTCTCGAAGGTCAGATGAAACTCCTTGGGCAATATAGGCTGCAAGGACAACATTGAGACCACCAGCAACTAGACCAACCACGGCCACACCAATCAACCAAGCCCCGATACTATAAATAGCTTCATATTTTCCAGCAAGGAGGGCGTCTAACACTTCCTGCAGATAACGCGGTTGCAGAAGTGAACTAGCAACCATCAAGCCTGTCATCAGGAGCGAAGCCAAGGCCTGCCACTTGTAGGTTTTTATTTTCTGAATCAGCATACTTTCTCCTTAAAAAATAGACAAAAGGGAGCGACAATGTGTCAGCTCCTTCTCATTCTGTTTGTGTGATGTTATTCTAGCAAAAAAGTGGGGGATTGTCAAAGAAGTCTCCTTAATACAGCTAGATTAACTAGTGAGTCTTGGTTTTATAGTTTCTGTTTTAACTCAACTAAGACATTCATAGCCTGCATAGGTGTCATATTGTAAACATCCAGCTTAGCTAATTCTGCTAGGATAGGATGTTCTTCAGTCGTATCAAAGAGTGAAATCTGTTCTGTGACAGCACTTGTTTGTCTCATCAGACTTGGACTTTCTCCCCCTTGACTCTCCAGTTGTGTCAAAATCTTATCCGCCCTTGCTAGAAGGTCTGCTGGCAAACCGGCAATCTTAGCAACATGAATACCGTAGGATTTATCAGCTGGCCCTGGTTCGATCTTGTGAAGGAAGGTGACCTGCCCATCCTGCTCTAAGGTTGCCACGTGGACATTGACCAAGTGTTGTAAACTAGACTCCAGACTAGTCAACTCATGGTAGTGGGTCGCAAAGAGGGTCTTGGCTCCGATATGCTCGTGAATGTATTCGATGATAGACTGAGCAAGAGCCATACCATCATAAGTTGCAGTTCCTCGTCCCAATTCATCAAAAAGAATCAAGGAATTTTTGGTTGCATGCGAAATGGCATTATTGGCCTCCATCATCTCCACCATAAAGGTTGACTGACCTGAAACCAAGTCATCTGCTGCTCCAATACGGGTAAAGATCGCATCAAAAATCGGTAAATGGGCGCTTTCTGCTGGCA
This sequence comes from Streptococcus mitis SK597, assembly GCF_000148545.1. Classification (GTDB taxonomy): domain Bacteria; phylum Bacillota; class Bacilli; order Lactobacillales; family Streptococcaceae; genus Streptococcus; species Streptococcus mitis_C. Next base: position 8,977 of record NZ_AEDV01000090.1, read on the forward strand.
CATAAGAACCCAGCTGGGCCATAACCGCCGTCATGGCTAACTGACGCATGTAGGTTGACTTCCCACTCATGTTTGGTCCTGTAATCAGTTGAATACTGGTATCTTTTGCCATCTGAATCGTATTGGGAATATAGGTCTGAGCCCCCATGACCTTTTCAACGACAGCATGGCGCCCTTTCTGGATATCAATTCGCGAATCATCTCCGAATTCAGGTCGAATCAAATGCTGGGTTTCAGCTACAACCGCCAGACTTTGCAGGACATCAACTGTCGCAATTCCTTGGGCTAGAGCTTGTAAACGTTGGATGTACTTGCTGACCTCTTCACGAATGCGCATAAAAATTTCGTACTCTAGATTAGCTGACTTCTCACGCGCCTCCAGCATATCTCCCTCAATACGGGCTAATTCTTCGGTTCCAAAACGTTCTGAGTTTTTCAGCGTTGCCTTGCGGAAAAAGTGAGCAGGCACATTTCCCAGTTGCGAATTGGTCACATGGAAATAGTAGCCATCTTTTTTATTGTAGTCAATCTTAAGCGTACTGATACCAGAGTTTTCTCGCTCCTTGGCCTCAATCTCAGCAATCCAGCCAGTCCCTTCTCTGAGAACGCGACGGTACTTGTCTAAAGTCTCATCAAATCCAGTTCGGATAATACCACCTTCTGTAATCACATGAGGAGCTTCAGGAGCAATCGCTGCGCTAATCAAACTCTCCAACTCAGGGATTCCATCCAGTTGTTCGATGAGATAAGTTAGAGCAGGTTGCTCCATCCCTTCTAAAATCGCACGAATCCGTGGCACACTGGATAAGGTGATCGCCAACTGCAAGAGATCCTTGGGATTGGTCTTGCCAAAAGAAACACGACTAGCCAAGCGCTCAATGTCATAAACACCCTTGAGGCTGTCTGTCAAATCACTGCGCTCAAAGAAGTAATCAAGAAAGACCTGCACCACTTCTTGGCGTTGGACGATTCGTTCCTTATCAATCAAGGGACGATGAATCCAAGAACGTAACAGACGCATACCCATAGCTGTTTTAGTTTCATCCAAAAGCCAGAAAAGACTGCCTTGCTTCTTACCTGAACGAGCATTCTCAACCAAATCCAAACTAGCCTTGGTCGCATAATCCATCTGCAAGAAATCCTTGATTTCATAACGGATAACAGGTTTGAGGTGGTTCAATTCCCTCATCTGGGTTCGATGGACATACTGGAGCAACTTACTAGATGCCGCTTGCTCCACAGCTGCCAATCGCGAATCCAGTAAATGAAAGTCTTCAAAGCCTTCTTTTTCATAGGAAAGTACCAGATTCATCTGACGACTGAGGATTTGTTCTTCTTCCTCAGACAAGTCATAACCCAACACTACTTCTCGCGCCTTGAGATTACGGATTTCCCCACAAACCAGCGTAAAATCAAATAGACCCGTCACATAAAAATCACCTGTCACTAGATCCATATAAGCTAGACCAAATTGATTCCCATCACGGTCTATGGCAACCAAGAAATTGTTCTGACTGTCCGGCTTACTACTGTCGACCACTGTCCCTGGCGTAATGACCTGAACAACCTCTCGTTTCACAACCCCAACTGCTTGTTTAGGATCTTCCATCTGTTCAGCAATGGCTACCTTATAGCCCTGCTCAATCAAGACATCAATGTACTGTTGGGCAGAATGATAGGGAACACCCGCCATAGGAATCGGATTGTCCGCATTCTTGTTGCGACTCGTTAAGGAAATTTCCAGAATCTGCGCAGCATTGACTGCATCCTCATAAAATAATTCATAAAAATCACCCATACGAAAGAGCAAAAAAGCATCTGGATATTGCTTTTTAATATCCACATACTGTTGCATGCCGGGTGATAGCTTTTCTGTCGCCATTTTCCGTCTCTCCTTGTCAAAAATAAGTCTTGAGAGCAACTCCCAAGACCTTACTTATCTTTCATCAAATCTAGCAAACGATCTTCCATGAGTTTGGCAACGTGCTGGTCTCGACAAATAACCAATAAGGTATTGGCACCAGCAACTGTTCCTAAAATCCATTCATCCTTGTTTGCATCTACAATATTTGCCAAAACAGAGGCTTCCCCCAATTTGGTATGAAGCACCAAGGTAAACTCTGCTCTTGCAACACCTTCTAAATGATGAGACAAAAATTCCACCAAATCAATCTTTTCTGTCTCATTTGCTAGTACATAATACACCATATCATTTTTCTTGACCTTGGTCAAGCCGATTTCGCGCAAATCACGAGACAGGGTTGTCTGCGTCACAAAAACATTGTGCGCCTCCAACCGATCTTGAATTTCTTTTTGTGTACTTAATTTCTCCTCAGTAATCATTTTTTTTATTAACTGATGACGATCTCTTTTTCTCATAAAATCCTCTTATGTGAATATTTATAACTATTTTTATAACTATATTATACCAAAAAAATAGGAGATTTCAAAAATTTTTTCTTCTTTCTTTAAAATTGTGATAAAATAGTAGAAAAGTCCAAAAAGGAGCTCTTAATGAATACAAAAGAATTGATTGCTAGCGAATTGGCTAGCATCATTGATAGCCTGGACCAAGAGGCTATTTTAAATTTACTGGAAACCCCTAAAAACTCAGAAATGGGAGACATTGCTTTCCCTGCTTTTTCTCTTGCAAAAGTCGAACGTAAAGCACCTCAAATGATTGCGGCTGAACTGGCTGAAAAAATTAACAGCCAAGCCTTTGAAAAGGTTGTCGCAACAGGGCCTTACGTTAACTTTTTCCTTGATAAATCTGCCATTTCTGCTCAAGTATTGCAAGCTGTTATCACTGAAAAAGAACACTATGCTGACCAAACTATTGGCAAACAAGAAAATGTTGTTATCGATATGTCCAGTCCCAATATCGCTAAACCATTTTCTATTGGTCACCTGCGCTCAACTGTTATCGGAGATAGCTTATCACATATTTTCCAAAAAATCGGTTATCAAACAGTCAAGGTCAACCACTTGGGAGACTGGGGTAAACAGTTTGGGATGTTGATTGTTGCCTACAAAAAATGGGGCGACGAAGAAGCTGTAAAAGCTCATCCAATCGATGAACTCCTTAAACTCTATGTCCGCATCAACGCTGAAGCTGAAAATGACCCTAGCTTGGATGAAGAAGCACGCGAATGGTTCCGTAAACTTGAAAATGGAGACGAGGAAGCTCTCGCACTTTGGCAATGGTTCCGTGATGAAAGTTTGGTGGAATTTAACCGCCTTTACAATGAATTGAAGGTTGATTTTGACAGCTATAACGGAGAAGCCTTCTACAACGATAAGATGGATGCAGTTGTAGACATTCTTTCTGAAAAAGGCCTTCTGGTTGAATCAGAAGGAGCCCAAGTTGTGAATCTTGAGAAATATGGAATTGAACATCCAGCTCTTATCAAGAAATCTGATGGTGCAACTCTCTATATCACACGTGACTTGGCTGCAGCCCTTTACCGTAAAAACGAATACCAATTTGCTAAATCTATCTACGTCGTTGGTCAAGAGCAATCTGCCCACTTTAAACAGCTCAAAGCTGTCTTGAAAGAAATGGGCTACGACTGGAGTGACGACATTACTCACGTTCCTTGTGGTTTGGTTACAAAGGAAGGGAAAAAACTCTCTACTCGTAAAGGGAATGTCATCTTGCTAGAGCCTACTGTTGCAGAGGCTGTTAGTCGTGCCAAGGCCCAAATCGAGGATAAAAATCCTGAACTAGAAAACAAAGACCATGTAGCGCATGCTGTTGGGGTAGGAGCCATTAAATTCTATGACCTCAAGACCGACCGTACAAATGGATATGACTTCGACCTAGAAGCTATGGTATCCTTCGAGGGGGAAACTGGACCTTATGTTCAATACGCCTACGCTCGTATCCAATCTATCTTACGCAAAGCAGACTTCAAACCAGAAACAGCTGGTAACTATAGCCTGAATGATGCTGAAAGCTGGGAAATCATCAAACTCATCCAAGACTTCCCACGTATTATCAACCGTGCGGCAGATAACTTTGAACCTTCTATCATTGCTAAATTTGCAATTAGCCTGGCTCAAGCCTTCAACAAATACTATGCACATACACGTATCCTAGACGAAAATCCTGAGCGCGACAGCCGTCTAGCTCTCAGCTACGCAACCGCAGTCGTTCTAAAAGAAGCCCTTCGCTTGCTTGGAGTAGAAGCGCCAGAGAAGATGTGATTCAGTACTAACAATTGGAACTAAAGTTCCTACTTGTTAGACGCTAGCCGCTTATATGCGGACTAGCTAACTACTTCACTAGTCATGGTCTCTAAATATAATCGATTTAGAGACCATGACGTCGTAATCTTAAAGTTACTTGATTGTAAAGAAATCTAAGTAACTAACGCTAAATCCTATACCTAATTAGGTTTAGAGGTCTATCAAAAATCTTATCAAGTTTTGCTGACTTGTTCTGCTATTTTGAATTGACTAATTCAATTTACTCACTACTACTTCTTTATCATACAGGGAGATATCCTATGAGCCAATATGCTTATATCCTCGTTGTAATTAGCTTGGTGTTCCTTTTTCTGCTCAATAAGTACGAAAAAGAACGACTTCAAAGGCTCTACCAAGAACAACTTTTAAAGGATGAAACATTTAGGGCTGACATCAAGGAGAAAATTCACACGACTGAAAATATCAATGATGTCATTGCTTACATCAATAAAACTTACCATCTGGGAATGTTACTGTCAAAAGACATTACAGATCAATTGAAATAAACCGAGCTATTCTTTAAGAAATATCAAAACCGAGACTGAAAGTTTAATACTTCGTCTCGGTTTTTGTATATTTTTCAAGTAACAAAGCCACCACTCCCCCAGCAATGCAAGTGCAAAATCCTCCAGAATATGATAGAATAAGAGAAAGGACTCTATCAAGGAGGAAAACATGGAAAAACAAACCGTCGCCGTCTTGGGGCCTGGTTCTTGGGGAACTGCCCTTTCACAAGTCTTAAATGACAATGGACACGAGGTACGTATTTGGGGAAACATTCCCGAGCAAATCAATGAAATTAATACACACCATACTAATAAACACTACTTTAAAGATGTCGTTCTAGATGAAAATATCATTGCCTACACTGACTTAGCAGAGGCATTAAAAGATGTAGATGCGATTTTGTTTGTTGTCCCAACAAAAGTGACACGACTTGTTGCCCAGCAAGTTGCACAAACCTTAGACCATAAGGCTATCATCATGCACGCATCAAAGGGATTAGAGCCTGATAGTCATAAACGATTATCAACCATCCTTGAAGAAGAAATTCCTGAACATCTCCGCAGTGATATTGTCGTTGTTTCAGGCCCTAGTCATGCAGAAGAGACCATTGTGCGTGACCTGACTTTAATCACTGCTGCTTCTAAAGATTTACACACAGCTCAATACGTTCAAGAACTCTTTAGCAATCACTACTTCCGACTTTATACCAATACGGATGTTATCGGAGTCGAAACCGCTGGTGCTCTTAAAAATATTATCGCTGTCGGTGCCGGAGCTTTACATGGTTTGGGATTTGGTGACAATGCCAAGGCAGCCATCATCGCTCGAGGCTTGGCAGAAATTACCCGCCTAGGGGTGGCACTTGGGGCTAGTCCATTGACTTATAGTGGCTTGTCTGGTGTGGGAGATTTGATCGTAACAGGAACCTCCATCCACTCTCGTAACTGGAGAGCTGGCGATGCTCTTGGTCGTGGAGAATCTCTAGCTGATATCGAAGCTAATATGGGCATGGTGATTGAAGGGATTTCAACGACTCGAGCAGCCTATGAACTAGCGCAAGAACTTGGAGTCTATATGCCAATTACACAAGCCATTTACCAAGTTATTTACCACGGAACCAATATTAAAGATGCCATTTATGACATCATGAACAATGAATTTAAAGCAGAAAATGAGTGGTCTTAACCCTCTAAAGAAAGGATTCTTATGACATCAAAAATTAGAAAGGCAGTCATCCCTGCCGCTGGACTCGGGACTCGATTTTTACCAGCAACCAAAGCACTTGCTAAAGAAATGTTGCCAATTGTAGATAAACCAACTATCCAATTTATCGTAGAAGAAGCTCTTAAATCAGGTATTGAAGATATTCTGGTTGTCACTGGTAAATCAAAACGTTCTATTGAAGACCACTTTGACTCAAACTTTGAGCTTGAGTACAACCTCAAAGAAAAAGGCAAACATGACTTACTAAAATTGGTAGACGAAACAACTGGCATTCGCCTTCACTTTATCCGTCAAAGCCATCCTCGTGGTCTTGGCGATGCTGTCTTACAAGCAAAAGCTTTTGTAGGGAATGAGCCCTTCGTTGTCATGCTGGGTGACGACCTAATGGATATCACAGATGACCACGCTGTCCCTTTGACAAAACAATTGATGAACGATTACGAGACGACTCACGCATCAACAATTGCTGTTATGCCTGTCCCTCATGAAGAAGTTTCAGCATATGGAGTTATCGCTCCTCAGGGTGAAGGGATTAATGGTCTCTACAGTGTCGAAACTTTTGTTGAAAAACCAGCTCCAGAGGAGGCTCCAAGTGATCTAGCTATTATCGGTCGTTATCTGCTCACACCAGAAATTTTTGAGTTCCTCGAAAATCAAGCTCCTGGCGCTGGAAATGAAATCCAGCTTACCGATGCTATTGATACACTTAATAAAACACAACGTGTTTTCGCCCGTGAATTTACAGGAGCTCGTTACGACGTTGGGGATAAGTTTGGTTTTATGAAAACATCTATTGACTACGCCCTCAAGCACCCACAAGTCAAAGATGACTTGAAAGATTACCTCATCCAACTGGGAAAAGAATTGGCTGAGAAGGAATAACATAAAAAGATAAGGTTCAAAAATGCCTTATCTTTTTTATTACATAACTATTCTTATAAACCTTCACAACCCCATTCCCTTGTAGAGAAGTAAGACTGCAAGTCCTACAAACAAGACTACCGCTCCTAACCTCTGGCTGGTACTATACATCCATCTTTCTCCTCGAACTGGAAAGATAATTGCTAGAAATGCTCCACCAACTGCTCCCCCGATATGGCCTGCTAGGCTGATTCCTGGAATCAGAACACTTCCAATAATATTAACCACAAAAAGTGTCAGATAGGATTGCCCCAACTGCTGGATATAAGGATTACGCGTAGCATAGCGAAGAACAATAATCGCAGCAAATAGCCCATAGAGAGAAGTAGAAGCTCCTACTGCTAAGGATTTGGGACTAAATACAAAAACAAAGAGATTGCCCATCATTCCTGATAAAAGATAGAGAAAGAAAAACTTCTTGGATCCGAAAATTTCCTCTACTTGCCTACCAAGATAATAGAGCGAAAGCATATTAACAATGAAATGCTCCCAACCAATATGAACAAAAATGGCAGAAAAGAGACGCCAAATCTGCTCGGGAAAGAGTCGAATAGCAGGCCCATACATGGCTCCAAATCGAAATAATGTATCCGCCCTGTCAAAGTTTCCACCTGTAGTCACCAACATTAGTAGAAATACCAAGGCCGTCACTAAGAGGAACAAACTCGTCACAGGGTAACGCCTATCAAAGATTTCTTTCATCAATCAGTACCTCCTGAACAGGAATATCATGATTTTCAGAGATAAAGTCCTGAATTTGACAAGGATAAACCGTACTCAAAGTATGACCAGGAAAATGTTTCAGATAGCGGTCATAATAACCTCCACCGTATCCAATCCGATATCCTTCCGTCGTAAAAGCCAAGCCCGGAACATGAATCAAATCAATCTGAGAGGCATCCACAACTTCCAAATTTCCCTGTGGTTCCAGTAAGCCAAAGGAAGTTTTGACCAGTTGTTGCGGATTATAGACTACAAAATCCATGCGTCCCTTGGGATAAGTTTTGGGTATCAGAACCTTCTTGCCGTCCTTCAGCGCCTGCTCAATCAGTTCCTGCGTTTGAAACTCATGAGGAAAAGAGAGGTAGGTTGCGATGATCTTAGCTTCTTGGTAAAAGGGGTGTTGTAAAAGTCTTTCGGTTAAAGTTTGATCTATAAACTGTTTTTGCTCTTGAGATATAGCCTTCATTTCTCGCAAGACTTGCTTACGTAATTCCGATTTCATAGACAAAACCTCTACTCTGCCGCCTTCTTTTTCAGGAAACTAGAGACCGCATCCACCCCAATAGCTAATGCTTCTTCCTTAGGACTCATCTGAGGGTGATGAAGGGCGTAGGGACTATCAATACCTAGCCAGAACATAACGCCATCAACTTTTGAAAGGAGATAACCAAAGTCTTCACCTGTCATAGCAGGTTCGATATCAATCAACTCAATTCCGTCTTTTTCTTCAAAGAAGTCCATCAGTTCACGCGCCAAGGCTGGATGGTTCTCAACAGGCAGGTAACCACCTTGTTTGAGTTCCACTTCGACTTCCATATCAAAGGCAGCTGCAACGCCTTCTGCAACTGTTTTGACCCTTTTTTGCACCAAGAGACTCATGTCCTGTGTCAAGGCCCGAATGGTTCCATGCAAAAAGGCTGTGTCTGTGATAACATTGTTGGTTGTTCCAGCCTGAAAAACGCCAAAGGTCACCACTGCTCCCTCGATTGGGTTAACATTGCGGCTAACCACTGACTGTACTTGAGTTACAAAGTAACTAGCCGCCACCAAGGCATCATTAGCTTCATGAGGAAAAGCTGCGTGGCCACCTTTGCCTTTGAAACGGATCTTCACCTCACAGGTCCCTGCAAAGAGTGTATGAGTATTAGTCGCAATCTGGCCTACTTTCAAATCTGGTCGAACATGGAGGCCATAAAATTGATCTGGCAACCAGTCTCCAAAAGCGCCATCCTCATACATGAGCATGCCACCAGCTTCATTTTCTTCAGCAGGCTGAAACAGAAAGAGCAGGTTATTATTTGGTTGCTCTTCAAGGGCTCGCTCAAGACAGCCCAAAGCAATGGTCATGTGGAAATCATGGCCACAAGCGTGCATACGACCTTGGTGCTGGGAAGCGAAAGGAAGGCCTGTTTGTTCGACGATAGGCAGGCCATCAATATCTGTTCTCCAACCAATGGTCCGCTCTGGCTGACTTCCCTGCAAATAAACCAAAATCCCTGTCCGCCAAGTACGAACTTGAACAAAATTCTTGCCCGCAGTCAATTTCTCAATCACATCTAGCAAATAAGCATGAGTCTTGAACTCCTCCAAGCCAATCTCTGGAATCTGGTGCAAATCTCGTCTAGTCTGAATCAAATCTAACATCTATCTTTCCTCCTATATAGCAGAAAGAGGCTGGAAAAGGGTCCCGCCTCTATTTTTCTTTTAGAATTACAAGGTGCGAAGCGCATCCTCTAGCGCTGTTTTTTGTTGGGTTTGGGCATCAATCTCTTTGATAATGCGAGCTGGAACACCTGCTACCACCACGTTTTCTGGGACATCTTGTGTAACAATAGCTCCTGCTGCAACAACTGAACCACTACCGATTTGGACTCCTTCGATGACCACTGCATTGGCACCGATAAGAACATTGTCTCCTACACGGACTGGTTCTGCGCTAGCTGGCTCAATCACACCTGCAAGAACGGCACCTGCACCAACGTGACTGTTTTTCCCAACGATAGCACGACCACCAAGGATAGCCCCCATGTCAATCATAGTTCCTGCCCCGATTTCAGCACCGATATTGATAACTGCTCCCATCATGATAACAGCATTGTCACCAATTTCAACCTGATCACGGATAATAGCACCTGGCTCGATACGAGCGTTGATAGCACGTTTATCTAGCAAAGGAACTGCTGAATTACGAGCATCTTGTTCAACAACATAGTCTTGATTTTCTACCAAGCCATCGAGAAGCGGAGCCACATCTTTCCAGTCTCCAAATAGGACATTCCCTAGTTTGACAACAGAGCTTGGTACAGCAGTTGAAAGTTGTCCTTCAAAGGTTACTTTAACACTGGTTTTCTTTTCAGCATTGGCGATAAATTGGATAATTTCTTGAGCGTTCATTTTTGTAGCAGTCATAGGCGCCTCCTAGTTCATTTTAATGATACCTATTCTACCAAAAAAGGCCTCAAATTTGAAGCCTTTTTGTTTGTTTTTAGGTATGATTTTTAGGGATGTGAGATAAAACGTGCTGTCGGTAAAAGCAAGCCCCTACCGATACAACCTAAAAACACTCTTCACAACTATCTCCCCGTGTTTTATTGACTACTCTAGTATAGCACACTTTTAGAATTAAGAAAAGACTTTTTATCTACTTTCTTTCGCTTCTTCTATAGACAAAAATATCATGGGTAAAATAATCAAGGCCATCGCTAGAAGAAGGGACCAATCCACTACCAATCCTAAGAACAAAACACTCAAGAGAGCAGAAGAGAGAGGTTCACTGGCACTGATAACGGAAACCACCAAGGGAGAAACCAAGGACACAGCCTTCATGGAAAATAAAAAAAGCAAAAGCCGTACCAAAGAAAGCGATAATGAGACAAATCAAGATACTCCAAATATCAAGAGTAAAGGAAAGCTGATAAACCGGCGAAAGGACATTGCTAAACAAACCTGCCAAAATCATCCCCCACCCAACCGTAGGAACAAAACCATAACGCTTAGCGAAAGGCTGAGGTAGGATAACATTAAACATAACACCCATGGCACTCAGCAGACCTGTTATAAGGGCTAGCGGAGTCATAGATAACTGAGAGAGATCTCCCTTTGTCGCCATCAAACAAACACCCAACATGGCAACCAAAACATAAACAATAGCGCTTTTTGGCGCTCGTTTTTGATAAACCAAGCGATTGTAAAAGAGGATAAAGACAGGACTGATAAACTGTAAAATAGTCGCTGTCGCTGCATTTGAGTATTCTACGCAGAGATAGAAAAAATACTGAACTGAAAAAATCCCCAAAATAGCATAGGCTAAAAAGGGCAGGTAATTTTTCTTATCTCGCCAAATATCTAACACTTGCGATTTTAATTGCATTGCTGACCAAATGAGCACAAAACTCCCTGCCAGTGTTAAACGCATAGAGGTAATCCAGCCCGAAGACACCTGATAATGAGTAAAGAAATATTCTCCTAAAATTCCACAGATTCCCCAGATTAAGCCGGATAGGAGCGAATAAACAGTTCCTTTAACAATCTTTTTCTGATACTGATTCATACCTTTATTGTAACACGAAAGGAAAAAAGAAAAAAGTGGCAATCCATTGATTAGCCACTTCATTTAGCACAGTTCATAGAACTTATCGTCTCGTCCTTGAAGCAGAAGGTCGTGTAGCACTTGAGCTACTACTTGAACTGCTGGAGCTTGATGGAGTTGGTAGACTCCCCACGATGCTAGACCAAGCATTCTGATAATCCGCATCACTTCCACCAATAGCAAAGCGATAACTGGTCGTTGGCGCTCCTGCCTTATTAGCCCAATAGCTGGTAACAGTCGAACCTGTGACCTCTACCTCTTTTCCTTCAACAGAAACCTTCCCTGGTTTTTGACCTGTTGATTTCAAGACTTCGGATTTTACGACACTAGGATCTAAAGCAAAGCGCTCGCTCCCCCAAATACTTGGGGAGGCTTGCTGAATCGCATTTACCAGATGAGCCATGTAATTAGAGTTATTAGAATAACCTGCTCTACGTGACAGTGAATGATTATCATCATGCCCAATCCAGCCACCTAGGGTTAATCTAGGTGTCGAAAGCATGAGCCACATATTTTCGTCTTGGTTGGTTGTACCAGTCTTCCCAATCCAATCTGCATTAGCCAGAGTAGGATTTAAAGAAGTCAGATTCGTCTTGAAGGTTGTTGTCACACGAGAGGATAGAACTTCTCGCAGCAAGCCCTGCATAATTGTCGCAGTAGCTTTTGAATAGACTTGAACCGGTTTATCCTGATACTCATACACCACTCTACCATCTGCTGCTTCAATTTTAGAAATCACATGTTTTTTATGATATAGACCATTATTTGCTAGAGTCTGATAGCCATTGGTATGCTGGGCAACTGTGACTTCAATACCACCACCCATTGGCAGGCTCTCAATACCGTACTCAGGAATCTCGTAACCCATCTTTTCCATATAACCCTTGACATCAACACCCTTTTCACGGAGCATACGATAGGTCCAGTAAGCAGGGATATTCCATGAATAGTTCAGAGCTTCTCCCAAGGTCATCATTCCTGTTCCCTTGCTATTAGCATACATAATCGGATTGCCATTAGCAAAGTTTGTTGGATAGTTAGATAGAATTGTTTCGCTTCCCATCAAGCCCTGGTCAATAGCAATCCCGTAGGCCAGCAAGGGCTTGGTAGTAGAAGCTGGTGAGCGCTTGGTATCAAAGGCATGATTATTTTGATTTTCTTGATAATTACGACCACCTACAAAGCCTAGAATAGCACCTGTTTGGTTGTCCATCAAGACATTCCCTACTTCTACACGACCTGTTCCATCGTCTAAAAGATAGCCATAATCAGCAACCGCATTTTGCATGGCAGAATGAATTTTCTGGTCTATGGTAGTAGTAATCTTATAACCACCATTTTCAATTTCCTTGGCTGCCAAATCACGATAAAACTTCTGAGTTGCCTCATTTTTCAGCTCCTTAGCGGAGACATTGTCTCTCTGAGCTAGATAGTCATACATACGTTCTTGAGCTTCCGCCAAAGTTGTAAAGTATAAATAGTCTCGCGAAATTCCTGTGACCGTGCCCGATGGTAAAAAGTCCTGTTTAAGGTCATAATCCTTGTACTGAGAATACTCGTCCTTGCTTAATCCACCTGTGCGATACATACTGTAAAGAACTGCCTTAGCCCGTCTTAAGCCAATTTCTAGATCTTCATCACTTTTCAACTCTCCAGTATTTTCATAAGGAGAGTAAGTAATGGGACTCTGTGGAAGTCCTGCTAAAAATGCTGCTTGAGGAACCGTCAACTGGCTTGCATCTACACCGAAAATCCCCTCAGCTGCCTGCTGAGCCCCTGCAATATTCTGTCCCTTATTATTTCGCCCAAAGGGAGCCACATTGAGATAGGTCGTTAAAATCTCATCCTTATTCATGGCGCGTTCCAAGGCAAGAGCATCCACAATCTCTGTCGCCTTACGAGCCAAAGTTGGTGCATCCCCAACCACCTGCTGTTTAATCAGTTGCTGGGTCAAGGTTGACCCCCCACTTGAGGAACCCAAACCTACAAATTTCCCCAAGGTCGCACGAATCACCGCCTTGGGCACTACACCCTTATGTTCTTTAAAATGTTCATCTTCCGTCGCAATGATAGCCTTCTTCAGATTTTCCGAAATTTGCTCAGATGAGATAGAAGTGCGCAACAAATCACTCTCTATGGAAGCAATCACCGTCCCGTCCGAATAGGTAATCTCTGAAATAGAAGAGATGTCCTTGACCTGATTCACCAATTCTTCTGTCTGAGGCACCCGAACCTTGTCAAATAAGGCCACTCCGTACCCCAAAGCAATCCCGGCTCCCAACATTCCTCCTAGAAAACCAAGCACAAAGAGTAAGTTAAATAAGGCTTTTATACTCAGTAAAATAGCTGGAAAAATGGCTGGCTTCTCTAAGGATTTAGATTTTTGGACACTTGAGCCTTTCTTGCCAGGGCTAGCTGATTTTTTATTTTTTTGTTTTTGCTGGAAAAATTCCAGCATTTTTCGTTTTAATTCATTTAATTGATTTTGCATGGATTTCCTCACTCTATTTATTATACCACAAAAGGGAAACTTTCAATAAAATAGCCACTTTCTTCCCTATTCTGCTAGGCTATTGCCCAAGTTTGTGATACAATAGTTAGAAACAATAATTTTAAAAAGGAGAAAAGACACATGCACATTTTTGATGAGCTAAAAGAGCGTGGTTTGATATTTCAAACGACTGATGAAGAAGCTTTGCGTAAAGCCCTAGAAGAAGGTCAAGTTTCTTATTATACTGGCTACGATCCAACTGCTGACAGCCTTCACCTAGGCCACCTTGTCGCAATCTTGACAAGTCGTCGCTTGCAATTAGCAGGTCACAAACCTTATGCGCTCGTTGGCGGTGCTACAGGTCTCATCGGAGATCCGTCCTTCAAAGATGCTGAACGTAGTCTCCAAACAAAAGACACAGTAAATGGCTGGGTCAAGTCTATCCAAGGACAACTTTCTCGTTTTCTTGACTTTGAAAATGGCGAAAATAAAGCTGTCATGGTCAACAACTACGACTGGTTTGGCAGCATCAGCTTCATTGACTTCCTCCGTGACATTGGAAAATACTTCACGGTCAACTACATGATGAGTAAGGAATCTGTTAAAAAACGAATTGAAACTGGAATTTCTTACACTGAGTTTGCTTACCAAATCATGCAAGGGTACGACTTCTTCGTCCTTAACCAAGACCACAACGTAACGCTACAAATCGGTGGTTCTGACCAGTGGGGAAATATGACAGCTGGTACTGAATTGCTTCGTCGTAAAGCTGACAAGACTGGCCACGTTATAACTGTTCCACTGATCACAGATGCAACTGGTAAGAAATTTGGTAAATCAGAAGGAAACGCAGTCTGGCTCAATCCTGAAAAGACTTCTCCATACGAAATGTACCAATTCTGGATGAACGTTATGGACGCAGACGCTGTTCGCTTCTTGAAAATCTTTACTTTCTTGTCACTTGATGAGATTGAAGACATCCGTAAACAATTTGAAGCTGCTCCACACGAACGCTTGGCTCAAAAAGTCTTGGCTCGTGAAGTCGTTACACTCGTTCACGGTGAAGAAGCTTACAAAGAAGCTCTTAACATCACTGAACAACTCTTTGCAGGAAACATCAAAAACCTTTCTGTTAAAGAACTCAAACAAGGACTTCGAGGTGTACCAAACCACCAAGTACAAGCAGACGAAAACCACAATATTGTGGAACTCCTCGTCTCATCTGGTGTGGTTAACTCAAAACGCCAAGCCCGTGAAGACGTCCAAAACGGAGCTATCTACGTCAACGGCGACCGCATCCAAGACCTTGACTATGTCTTGACTGACGCAGATAAGTTAGAGAACGAACTGACTGTTATCCGTCGTGGAAAGAAAAAATACTTTGTATTGACTTACTAAATTGTTCAACATTTATCTATAAATAAAGGAGTTAACCTCGAGAAAGGTAACTCCTTTTTGCTGTTAATAACTCTCATCTATCTATTTTTAATAGACAGGCTACGCAGGACAATGCGCAAGGTTGTTAGATTATGTAGGATAGAGAGATTTGAAGGACTGAGCCAATTAAACAAGCCAAAGCCAATCAAACTACTATTTACGACAACGGTATCTTGAATATTCTTCTTGATGAGTGTTTGCAAAGATGATGATAGCGAATCCAACTCTTGGAAGAAATCCAAGCGATTATCTAACAATAAGATATCGCTCATCTGCTTAGAAATATCTGCACTCTCATTCATCACCACACCGATATCTGATAGGGTTAGAGCCGCTGAGTCATTCAAGCCATCTCCAACCATCAAAATAGTGCGACCTGCTTTCTGCAGTTCCTCTACTAACTCAAATTTCCCATCAGGTTTCAAGTCGGTATAGACCTGATCAAAGGGCAAATCTTTGACTAATTCCTCTGTTCTAACCAGGGTGTCCCCTGTTGCCAGAATCAATTTTTTCCCTTGTGCCTTAAGTTTCTTCAAGGCTGCTTTTGCTTCTTTTCTCAAAGGAGTATGAATGCAGAACATTCCAATTAATTCATTCTGATAAGCCAAGAATAAGAGATTGTAGTGATTCTTGTACTCTTCAATTAAAGCATTTTGTTCCGAACTGATATGAATCTGCTCATCCTGCATCAAGACATAATTCCCAATAAGAACTGGTTGACCATCGATATGGGACTTAATTCCCTTACTTGCAATATATTGGAGTTTCCCATGCATTTCCTCATGTTCAATCCCCTCTATCTCAGCTTGCTTGACGATGGCATTAGCAATAGGATGATAGATGTGTTCCTCAAGACAGGCACTGATTCTGAGAATATCTTCCTCACTATAGTCCCCAAAAGGTAACACCTTTTCAACTATAGGATAACTAGTTGTGATTGTTCCCGTCTTATCAAACAAGAAAGTATCAACTTCCAGATATTTCTCCAGAACATCCCCATCCTTAATCACCATTTCACGATTCAACCCCTCCTTGATAGCTGTCAAATAAGCTACAGGAGTAGAGATTTTCAAAGCGCAGGAGAAATCGACCAATAGGAAAGAGATAGCCTTAGAAAAAGAACCTGTCAATAGGTAAGTCAGCCCAGCCCCCAAGAAATTATATTTGACGACCTTATCCGCCATCTTGATGAAATAGCGTTGTTTCGTTTTCTTGTTTTCTTCAGATTTCTTCATTAACTCAATCAGTTGTAAAACCCGGCTGTTCATCTGATTATCGGTTACACGAATGCGTAACTCTCCAGTTTCTAATACTGTATTTGCACAAACCAAATCAGACTCTCTTTTTTCAACTGGAAAACTCTCTCCCGTCAAGGAACTTTCGTTGACCATACCTAAACCTGAAACTACTTGTCCATCAAACAGAATTTCATTTCCTTGAGATAGGACCAAGACATCTCCTATTTGAACATCGGAACTCTTGATACTAACAACCGTATCGCCCTGTACTAAGAATACGTCGCTCTCTTTTGCAAGAAGACTCTGTTCTAAATCTGTTGCCGTTTTTTTCAAAGACCACTGATCTAAATGATTCCCCAAATCAAGCATAAACATGATATTGCTAGCTGTCTTGGATTGGTTCATAAACAAGGACAATAAAATCGCCGAACAGTCCAAGACCTCCATCGTTAGCTCCTTACGCGCTAGTGTTTGATAGGCTTCTCTAATATAACCCAAAGCCTGATAACAAGTCCATATATAGCGAATAGGATACGGCACAAAACTACGAAAAAGCACACGCTTAATCGCTGCACCTGAAACAATAGAATAAGCACTCTCTTCTCTACGAATGGGAAGAGTCATCAACTCAGAAACTTTCCCTTTATCAATTCTTTTTAAAAAGGCTTCTGCATTATCTAATACAGAAAAGCCTTCTTTTATGCGTAGAGTAAAGTGCTGTTGATCCATGTAAAACTGGATAGACTCAATCCCCTTTTCATCTCTCGCCAAGGAACGAAGATAGTCTTGAATATCCAAGGTGAGTGAAAAAGAAGATAATAGTCGGATATGTTGGTATCCTCTATGTAGCACTTTAAAAGACATATTATTCTCCTATAAGGCTATCTAATTGCTCTTCTTTTTTCTCTTGCTCGTACAAATATTTGGCATCTTGCAAGACATCGTCTCCATGTTGCTTCACAACAGAAACAGATGCATCTAGCCCGTCTTTCAACTTGTAAGCCTTAGCCAAAGCTTTAGCATAACCTTTTTTAGCTTCCTTACTTGCTAAGATTTTCAAACCAAGGGTACCAAATGCGACACCACCCAAAAAGAGTGATGATTTTTTCGCAACTTTTGCAACGGTTAGTACTTCTTTTAACATACTTATTTCCTCCTTATCATTATTATATAGCAATTTAGATATAAAAGCAATTTTATACCATAAATTGGAGAATTAGTTTTATTTCTACTGAATCTCCCATCTACTTATTCCTAAAGTTGCTTTCATTTGCCTCTTTTGATACACTTAAACTATGAATACAAATCTCAAACCCAAACTTCAGCGTTTTGCTTCTGCTACTGCCTTTGCCTGTCCTATCTGCCAAGAAAATCTAGCTCTGATAGAAAGCAGTCTTAAATGCTGCAACCGTCATTCTTTTGACCTGGCAAAATTCGGCTATGTCAATCTAGTCCCTCAAATCAAGCAATCTGCTAACTACGACAAGGAAAACTTTCAAAACCGTCAACAAATCCTAGAAGCTGGATTTTATCAAGCTATTCTAGAGGTCGTCTCTGATTTACTTTCAAACTCAAAAAATGCCAAAACAATTTTAGATATCGGTTGTGGCGAAGGATTCTATTCTCGCAAACTTCAAGAAAGTCACTCTGAAAAAACTTTCTATGCCTTTGACATCTCCAAAGATTCAGTCCAAATCGCAGCCAAGAGCGAACCCAACTGGGCAGTCAATTGGTTCGTTGGCGACTTGGCTCGTCTTCCTATAAAAGACGCCAGCATGGATATCCTACTAGATATCTTTTCACCTGCCAACTATGGAGAATTTCGTCGCGTTTTATCCAAAGACGGTATCCTAATAAAGGTTATTCCAACTAAAAATCACCTCAAGGAAATCCGTCAGAAGGTACAAGGCCAGCTGACAAACAAGGACTATTCCAACCAAGATATCAAAAATCATTTCCAGGAACACTTTACCATCCTATCTAACCAAACGGCCTCTCTGACTAAGACTATCACAGCAGAGCAGCTCCAAGCCCTACTCAGCATGACTCCTCTACTCTTTCATGTCGATCAGAGCAAGATTGACTGGAGCCAACTGACAGAGATTACCATTGAGGCTGAGATTCTGGTTGGGAAAGCAATCTAAACTATACTTCCCAAAGGTATAAAACTTACCGAAAATCTTCAATATTACGAAAACGCATAAGAACAGGTACTCAAAAACCTTAATCTTATGCGTTTTGTTATAGTTTCCATACATATTAAGTGGAAATATTTGAAATCAGTTCTCTTAATAACCATTGAATACCATATACTACATTTGCCCCAAATATGATATAGGCCGTATAAATCAAGTATTTCGATTTCTCCCGCCTCAAAGAATAGATCTTGTACAAAATAGATAAATTTAAAATAATAAATAACAGAGACAAAATCTTCCCTCCAAAATCAATCATAAAAGTAGGCAGTCAAGCATAGTTCTAATCTTTATTTTCGATTCGAAATAATAAATTTATCAATAAATAGCAATTGATATAAGGCGAGTACAGATCCCCAGAAACTACCTCGAAGAGAGATTTCTTGATGATTGAGAGGAAACAAATCATGGTTACCAATATAGAGGCATGTCAAAATAACAAATAGAATCCAAAATAAGTCAGTCCATTTATATTTTGAAAAATATTTTTTAACATAATAGCATATTTTTCTTGACTACAATAACATTATATGATAAAACGTAAGCGGATACAAACAAAAAGGAGGATTGATCTTATGAATGAAAAAAAACGTACATATTTTATTTGTGCAAGTATTATTATTTCATCTATAATTTTAGGACTCTTTATTTATAAAGGAATTTATGACGGATTTGACGTTTTGGGTCAATTTACAAACGATGGCCTCAGGGTAATTAGTACTAATATTAGTACTGTTGGTAATAATAGATAGTTAATAGCAATAGAATTCAAATAAAAAACGGTAATTTAGTGAATGAACTGCACCCCAAAAGTTAGACAGAAAAAATCTAACTTTTGGGGTATTTTTATTATGAAATTAACTTATGATGATAAAGTTCAAATCTATGAACTTAGAAAACAAGGATATAGCTTAGAGAAGCTTTCAAATAAATTTGAGATAAATAATTCTAATATTAGGTACATGATTAAATTGATTGATTGTTACGGAATGGAGTTCGTCAAAAAAGGGAAAAATCGTTACTATTCTCCTGATTTAAAACAAGAAATGATTCATAAAGTCTTACATGAAGGCTGGACTAAAGATAGAGTTTCTCTTGAATACGGTCTCCCAAGTCGTACGATACTTCTTAATTGGCTAGCACAATACAAGAAAAACGGGTATACTATTGTTGAGAAAACAAGAGGGAGAGTACCTAAAATGGGACGTAAGCCAAAAAAGAGACTTGAAGAGAGGACAGAATTAGAACGTCTTCAAGCAGAAAATGAGTACCTGAGAGCTGAGAATGCCATCCTAAAAAAGTTGAGAGAACTCCGATTGAAGGAGGAAAAAGAGAAAGAAGAAAGACAGAAATTGTTCAAGAATTAATGACTGATTTTTCGTTAGATATTCTTCTAAAAGCCATTAAATTAGCTCGTTCGACCTACTACTATCACTTGAAACAGCTAGACAAACTAGATAAGGACCAAAAGCTTAAAGCTGAAATTCAATCCATTTTTATCGAACACAAGGGAAATTATGCTTATCGCCGGGTTCATTTAGAACTAAGAAATCGTGGTTATCTGGTAAATCATAAAAGAGTTCAACGCTTGATGAAAGTACTCAATTTACAAGCTAAAATGCAACAGAAACGAAAATATTCTTCTCATAAAGGAGACGTTGGCAAGAAGGCAGAGAATCTCATTCAACGCCAGTTTGAAGCATCGAGACCAATGGAAAAGTGTTATACGGATGTGACAGAATTTGCCATTCCAGCAAGTACTCAAAAGCTTTACTTATCACCAGTTTTAGATGGCTTTAACAGCGAAATTATTGCTTTTAATCTTTCTACATCGCCGAACTTAGAACAAGTGAAAACAATGTTGGAACAGGCATTCACAGAGAAGCACTACGAGAATACGATTCTCCATAGTGACCAAGGCTGGCAATATCAACACGATTCTTATCATCAGTTTCTAGAGGGTAAGGGAATTCAAGCATCCATGTCACGTAAGGGTAACAGCCCAGACAATGGTATGATGGAATCCTTCTTTGGGATTCTGAAATCGGAAATGTTTTACGGTTATGAGAAGTCGTTTCAGTCGCTTAAGCAATTGGAACAAGCTATTGTAGACTATATTGATTACTACAACAATAAACGAATTAAGGTAAAACTAAAAGGACTTAGCCCTGTGCAATACAGAACTAAATCCTTTGGATAAATTAATTGTCTAACTTTTGGGGGTCAGTACAGAAAAACTTGATATTATGCGTTTTGTTATAGTTTCCATACACATTAAGGGGAAATAGTTGAAATCAGTTCTCTTAATAACCATTGAATACCATATAGTACATTTATCCCAAATATGATATAGGCCGTATAAATCAAGTATTTCGATTTCTCCCGTCTCAAAGAATAGATCTTGTACAAGATAGATAAATTTAAAATAATAAATAACAGAGACAAAATCTTCCTCCAAAAATCAATATTAAAAGTAGCCAGTCAGGCATATACCTCATATTTATTTTCGATTCGAGATAACAAACTTATCAATAAATAGCAAGTGATATAATGCAAGTGTAATTCCAAATAAGCACCCATGATAAGAGATTTCTTGATGGGTAAGGGGGAAAAGAGTATCATTACCCGCCAAGAGGCATGTCAAAATAACAAATAAAATCCAAAATAAATCCGTCCATTTATATTTTGAAAAATATTTTTTCCACATAAAAACACCTTCTTTCCTATAATCATATTATAATACTTTATGTAAGCGAATACAAGAAATATGAGGTAAGCAACTACAAAGAAACATGAGGATGAAGACAGTAAAAACCAGCATTTAAAGCCTTCACTGTATCTAGGATTTCCCTATTTTTAGACAGAATTAACCAAAATCCACAGCATTCAAAAAAAGCGAATTTCAATCGAAACTCGCTTTTTTACAAAATGTATTAGTATAAATCTTGTATCTTAGTTCAAGTGCCAGATATCTTCGTTATACTGAGCAATTGTACGGTCAGATGAGAAGAACCCTGCTTTAGAAATGTTAACAATGACTTTATCCAACCATGCGTCACGGTCTTCGTAGTCAGCCAACATTTGTTCTTTAACCTTGATGTAGTCTTCCAAGTCAAGAAGAGTCATGAACCAGTCTTTGTTGATCAATTCATTGTAAAGACGTTCCAAGCGTTCTTTGTTTCCAGCTGCAAGAACTGCATCGCTAACGATGAAGTCAACCAATGGTTTGATAGCTTTACGAGCGTAGAATTCGCTTGATTTGTAAGCTGCTTTTGCGTAAAGGTCGATAACAGTTTCTGAATCTTCACCGAAGATGTAGATGTTTTCGTCGCCAACCAACTCAGCGATTTCCACGTTAGCACCGTCCATAGTACCAAGAGTCAAAGCTCCGTTCAACATGAATTTCATGTTACCAGTACCTGAAGCTTCTTTAGAAGCAAGTGAGATTTGTTCTGAGATATCACATGCTGGGATAAGGAAGCTTGCTGCAGTAACGTTGTAGTTTTCAACCATAACTACTTGCAAGTGTGGAGCTACTGCTGGATCGTTAGCAATAACTTCTGACATGCAAAGAATCAAGTGGATGATGTCTTGAGCGATTGTGTAGGCTGGAGCTGCTTTACCACCAAAGAAGATTGTGATTGGACGAGCAGGGATGTTACCAGCTTTGATGTCAAGGTATTTATGAATCACATACAAAGCGTTCATTTGTTGGCGTTTGTACTCGTGAAGACGTTTGATTTGGATATCAAAGATAGAGTTTGGATTGATTTCCACACCTTGGTGTTCTTTCAAGTGACGAGCCAATTTACGTTTGTTGTGAGCCTTGATGCTTTCCAATTTTTCTTTGACAGCTGCTTTATCTTCATAAGACAAGAGTTTTTCAAGCTCATCTGCTTCATGGTGCCAACCTTCTCCAATAATCTCATCCAAGTAGTGAGATAGTCTTGGGTTAGCATGCATGAGCCAACGACGGAAAGTGATACCGTTTGTTTTGTTGTTGAATTTTTCTGGGTAAAGGTCGTAGAAGGCTTTCAACTCAGAATTTTTCAAGATTTCAGTGTGAAGTGCTGCAACCCCGTTAACACTGTATCCGTAGTGGATATCCATGTGAGCCATGTGAACACGTCCGCTCTCATCGATAATTTGAACAGCTGGATCTTTGTATTCTGCTTTCACACGACGATCTAATTCTTCGATGATTGGTACCAAGTGAGGAACCACTTCTTGCAAGAATTCAAGAGGCCATTTTTCAAGGGCTTCAGCAAGGATTGTGTGGTTAGTGTAGGCAGTCATGCTACGAACGATTGAGATTGCTTCGTCAAGCTCGATACCACGTGCAGTCAAAAGACGGATCAATTCAGGAATAACCATTGATGGGTGAGTATCGTTGATTTGTACAACAGCGTAGTCAGCAAGGTCATGCAAGTTGCTTCCTTTTTCGATTGCTTCGTCGATGATCAATTGAGCACCGTTTGAAACCATGAAGTATTGTTGGAAGATACGGAGCAATTCACCTTGACGGTCACTATCATCTGGGTAAAGGAAGAGAGTCAAGTTGCGAGCGATATCTGTCTTGTCAAAGTTGATACCATCTTTAATAATAGAAGAATCAACTGAATCCAAGTCAAACAAACGCAAGCGGTTTTTAGTTGCTGTTTCATAACCAGTAACATCAATATCGTAAAGAGTTGATGTCAAAGTAAAGTCTGCAAATGGTACTTGGTAGCTACGGCTTGAGCGCACCAACCAGTTTTGCTCTGTCAACCATGCATTTGGAATTGTTTCTTGTTGGTTGTTTTTAAGAACTTGTTGGAAAAGACCAAAGTGGTAGTTAAGACCAACACCGTCACCATTCAAACCAAGAGTCGCAATTGAGTCGATAAAGCAGGCAGCCAAACGTCCCAAACCACCATTACCAAGAGATGGTTCCAATTCAACTTCTTCAACTTCGATCAAGTCTTTACCTGCAGCAGCAAGTTCTTTTTTGACATCGTCGTAAAGACCAAGGTTGATCAAGTTGTTTGACAAGAGTTTACCAATCAAGAACTCAGCTGAGATATAGTAAACTTTCTTTTTACCAGTGTTAACTGGTTTTTGACTGCTTGCAAGCTTGCTGTAGTTAAGAAGAGCAAGGTAAAGCTCTTCATTGCTACATTCTGCAATGGTTTTATTGTAACGATTTTGTACAAATTCTTGTAGTGATAACATGTTTAAGGTGTCTCCTGATATTGTATTATTTCTTTAATTCTACCAAATTTTCATTAATTCGTCGATAGATTGTTGTCAAGTCAAGCAAGCCTTCCTCGACAGCTGGTGTCAATTGATCTTCAGTCATACGCCAAGACCAGTTTCCACCAAGAGTAGATGGGAAGTTCATACGAGCTGCCTCATCCAATTCTAGCAAATCTTGCATAGTTGCAATTGCCATGAAGCTAACTGATGAAAAGACTGTACGAAGCATAGCGTGTGGAACTGTTTCGTATTCTTTACGGTTAGTGTAGCGAGCCATGTACTCACGAGTCGCATCATCAATCTCGTTACGGTACCAACCAAGGACCGTGTTGTTATCGTGAGTTCCTGTGTACATAACTGAGTTAGCAGGTGCCAAATGTGGGCTATCGATACTTTCGTCTTCTGGATTGAAAGCAAATTGAAGAATCTTCATTCCTGGGAAGCCAGTACGTTCACGCAATTCGATAACTTCGTCTGTCATGAAACCAAGGTCTTCTGCGATGATGTTTAGCTCACCAAGTTCTTCCTTAACGGCTGCAAAAAGCTTGTATCCTGGACCTTTCACCCACTCACCAGGTGCTGCTGTATCAGAACCAGCAGGGATTTCCCAGTAAGATTCGAAACCACGGAAGTGGTCGATACGAACGATGTCGTAGATTTTGAAGCTTTCACGCAAGCGTTCAATCCACCATTTGTAGCCGTCTTTGTCCATTGCTTTCCAGTCATAGATTGGGTTACCCCAAAGCTGACCAGTTGCAGAAAATTCATCTGGTGGGCATCCTGCGATGCAAGTCGCCTTACCGTTGACATCTGTCTTGAAGAGGTGTGGATTTGCCCACATATCGCTTGAATCTTCCGCTACGTAGATTGGCATGTCCCCAACGATTTCGATATGGTTGTCGTTAGCATAAGCTTTCAATTTCAACCATTGTTGGAAGAAGAAGTACTGAGTCACACGGTGGTAAACCAACTTGTCTGCTAATTGCTCACGGTAGCTTTCAAGTGCTGAAGCTTTACGAGCACGAGCATCTGCATCTGGCCATTCTGTCCAAGCAAGATTTTCAAAATGCTCTTTGATAGCCATATACTCAGCAAAGAGCTCAAGCCATGATTGGTTGTCTTGAGCAAATTTCTCAAAATCTTTAACATCTCCGACTTCAAAGAAACGTTTCACCGCTTTTTCTAAAAGAGGACGACGTGCATAGTAGATTTTAGCATAGTCAACTTCAGACGCATCGCTACCAAAGTCAACTCCCTCAAGGTCACTTGCTTCCAACAAACCTTGCTCCACCAAGATATCCAAATCAATAAAATGAGTGTTTCCTGCGAAAGCTGAGAAAGACTGGTAAGGAGAATCTCCGTAACTAGTTGTTCCTAATGGAAGGATTTGCCAGTAACGTTGTTTTGTGCGAACCAAGAAATCAACGAAGTCGTAAGCACTTTGACCAAATGATCCGATTCCGTAGGCTCCTGGGAGAGAAGAGATGTGCATCAACACACCACTTTGACGTTTTTTCATAAACAACACCTCGTGTATTTGTAGTTTAAATTTTCATTTTTGGGCGCAAACGTTTGCGTTAAGATAAGTATACTTTATTTTTGGAATAATTGCAAGCGGTTTTAAAAAAAACTTTTTGATTATTTTTTTAAAAAAACTTGTCCTTCTTTATGTATACATATACATTTTTCTTTTCTATTTACAAAACCTTCTTCAACTACAAATAGAAGGCTCAACTTAGCCTAGTTTTGGTCTAGAGCAATTTATTTTTTGTTCAAAATCTAGGCAATCGTTTCCCTAAATAATTTCAGTAAAATCATGAAAATATATTTTCTAAATTTTCTTCTATTATAAGCAAATAAAACGCTTACCCTTTCCGTGAAATTTTTTTAAAATTTTTACAAAAAACACTTGCAACCGTTTTCTATTTGTGCTATACTAGTCCCATAAAGGAAAACGTTTGCGTTTCCTCATTATAAAATTTGTTATTCTTTAGGAGGAATACACTATGTCATCTAAATTCATGAAGAGCGCTGCTGTGCTTGGAACTGCTACACTTGCTAGCTTGCTTTTGGTAGCTTGCGGAAGCAAAACTGCTGATAAACCTGCTGATTCTGGTTCATCTGAAGCGAAAGAAATCACTCTTTACGTTGAGGACCAATACAAAGCTTATGCTGAAACAGTAGCTAAAGCTTATAAAGAACAATCAGGAACAACAGTTAACATCAAATCTGGTGACCAAATGGGTGGGCTTGACAAACTTTCTCTTGACAACCAATCAGGTCAAGCTCCTGACGTTATGATGGCTCCATACGACCGTGTAGGTAGCCTTGGTACTGACGGACAACTTTCAGAAGTGAAATTGAGCGACGGTGCTAAAACAGATGATAAAACTAAATCTCTTGTAACAGCTGCTGACGGTAAAGTTTACGGTGCTCCTGCCGTTATCGAGTCACTTGTTATGTACTACAACAAAGACTTGGTAAAAGAAGCTCCAAAAACATTTGCTGACTTGGAAAACCTTGCTAAAGATAGCAAATACGCCTTCGCTGGAGAAGATGGAAAAACTTCTGCTTTCCTAGCTGACTGGACAAACTTCTACTTTGCATACGGACTTCTTGCTGGTAACGGCGGTTACGTATTCGGACAAAACGGTAAAGACGCTAAAGACATCGGTCTTGCAAACGACGGCGCTATCAAAGGTGTAGAATACGCTAAAACTTGGTATGAAAAATGGCCTAAAGGTATGCAAGATACTGAAGGAGCTGGAAACCTAATCCAAACTCAATTCCAAGAAGGTAAAACAGCTGCTATCATCGATGGACCTTGGAAAGCTCAAGCCTTCAAAGACGCTAAAGTAAACTACGGTGTTGCAACTATCCCAACTCTTCCAAACGGAAAAGACTACGCAGCATTTGGTGGTGGTAAAGCTTGGATCATCCCATCAAGCACTAAGAACCTTGAAGCTGCTCAAAAATTTGTAGACTTCCTTGTTTCAACTGAACAACAAAAAGCCTTCTACGATAAAACTAATGAAATCCCAGCTAACACTGAGGCTCGTTCATACGCTGAAGGTAAAAACGATGAGTTGACAACAGCTGTTATCAAACAGTTCAAGAACGCTCAACCAATGCCAAACATCTCTCAAATGTCAGCTGTTTGGGACCCAGCTAAAACAATGTTGTTTGAAGCTGTAAGTGGTAAGAAAGATGCTAAAACAGCTGCTAACGATGCTGTAACATTGATCAAAGAAACAATCAAACAAAAATTTGGTGAATAAAAAATTTGTTCAAGGGGGGTGGAAATCAAATCCCCCTTTGAATTTATCAACAAAAACACAAATAGTTTAGGTTTTATCTAGAAACCAGTATCCTATGAAAGGAGTTATTATGGAAAAGCAACAACCTAGCAAAGCAGCCCTGCTGTCTATCATTCCTGGGTTAGGACAGATTTACAATAAACAAAAAGCCAAAGGTTTTATCTTCCTTGGTGTAACCATCGTATTTGTCCTTTATTTCCTAGCACTTGCAGCCCCTGAATTGAGCAATCTTATCACTCTTGGTGACAAGCCAGGTCGTGACAATTCCCTCTTTATGCTGATTCGTGGTGCCTTCCATTTAATCTTTGTAGTCGTTTATGTACTCTTTTATTTCTCAAATATTAAAGATGCACATACAACTGCTAAACACATTAACAATGGTATTCCAGTAGCACTTACCTTTAAAGAAATGATCAAAGGAATCTATGAAAATGGCTTCCCTTACCTCTTGATCATTCCATCTTATATTGCAATGACTTTTGCGATTATCTTCCCAGTTATCGTAACCTTGATGATTGCCTTTACCAACTACGACTTCCAACACTTGCCACCAAACAAATTGTTGGATTGGGTTGGTTTGACCAACTTTACGAACATCTGGAGTTTGAGTACCTTCCGTTCTGCCTTCGGTGCCGTTCTTTCTTGGACTATCATCTGGGCTTTGGCTGCCTCAACTTTACAAATCGTAATCGGTATCTTCACAGCTATCATTGCTAACCAACCATTTATCAAAGGAAAACGTATCTTTGGTGTTATTTTCCTTCTTCCTTGGGCTGTCCCAGCCTTCATCACTATCTTGACATTTTCAAACATGTTTAACGATAGTGTCGGAGCCATCAACACTCAAGTCTTGCCAATCTTGGCTAAATTCCTTCCTTTCCTTGATGGTGCTCTTATTCCTTGGAAAACAGATCCAACTTGGACAAAAATTGCCTTGATTATGATGCAAGGTTGGCTTGGATTCCCATATATCTACGTTTTAACTTTGGGTATCTTGCAATCTATTCCTAACGACCTTTACGAAGCAGCTTATATTGACGGTGCCAATGCTTGGCAAAAATTCCGCAACATCACTTTCCCAATGATCTTGGCCGTTGCGGCACCTACTTTGATCAGCCAATACACCTTCAACTTTAACAACTTCTCTATCATGTACCTCTTCAATGGTGGAGGACCTGGTAGTGTCGGAGGTGGAGCTGGTTCAACCGATATCTTGATCTCATGGATCTACCGTTTGACAACAGGTACATCTCCTCAATACTCAATGGCGGCAGCTGTTACCTTGATTATTTCTATCATTGTCATCTCAATCTCTATGATCGCATTCAAGAAACTACACGCATTTGATATGGAGGATGTCTAAGATGAATAACTCAATTAAACTCAAACGTAGACTGACTCAAACCCTTACTTACCTCTACTTAATTGGCCTATCAATCGTGATTATCTATCCACTTTTGATTACCATCATGTCAGCCTTTAAAGCAGGTAACGTCTCAGCCTTTAAACTAGATACTAATATCGACCTCAATTTTGATAACTTTAAAGGCCTCTTCACTGAAACCTTGTACGGTACTTGGTACCTCAATACTTTGATTATCGCCTTGATTACCATGGTTGTTCAAACAAGTATTATCGTACTTGCTGGTTATGCCTACAGCCGTTACAACTTCTTGGCTCGTAAACAAAGTTTGGTCTTCTTCTTGATTATCCAAATGGTGCCAACCATGGCCGCTTTGACAGCCTTCTTCGTTATGGCGCTTATGTTGAACGCCCTTAACCACAGCTGGTTCCTCATCTTCCTCTACGTTGGTGGAGGTATCCCGATGAATGCTTGGCTCATGAAAGGCTACTTCGATACAGTGCCAATGTCTCTAGACGAATCTGCAAAACTAGACGGCGCAGGACACTTCCGCCGCTTCTGGCAAATTGTTCTTCCACTTGTTCGCCCAATGGTTGCCGTACAAGCTCTCTGGGCCTTCATGGGACCTTTCGGGGACTACATCCTATCTAGTTTCTTGCTTCGTGAGAAAGAATACTTTACTGTTGCCGTAGGTCTCCAAACCTTCGTTAGCAATGTGAAAAACATGAAGATCGCCTACTTCTCAGCAGGTGCTATCCTCATCGCCCTTCCAATCTGTATTCTCTTCTTCTTCCTACAAAAGAACTTTGTTTCAGGACTTACAAGTGGTGGCGACAAGGGATAATATATCCCCGCCACCCTTTTTCATTTTAAAACTTGTTACTGTAAAAATATCCTTGTAGCAAGCAATTTTTCTCCTAGACTTGAAATAAAGCGCATTTCTCTATATAATAATACTCATATAGAAAACACCTTTTAGAAAGATACCTATGCTTCCATATCCATTTTCCTATTTTTCAAGTATTTGGGGATTTCGTAAGCCCCTGTCCAAACGTTTCGGACTCAACTGGTTCCAACTACTCTTTACCAGTATCTTCCTTATCAGCTTGTCTATGGTACCCATTGCCATTCAAAACAGCTCGCAGGAGACTTATCCGCTAGAAACCTTTATCGATAATGTCTATGAACCATTGACAGATGAGGTTGTCCAGGATCTCTCTGAGCATGCTGCAATTGTTGATGGTAAATTAACTTATACAGGAACAGCTAGTCAAGCCCCTTCTATTGTGATTGGTCCAAGTCAAAGCAAGGAATTACCTAAGGACTTGCAACTGCATTTCGATACGAATGAGCTCGTCATCAGCAAGGAAAGTAAAGAACTGACCCGTGTCTCTTACCGAGCCATTCAGACTGAGAGTTTCAAAAGCAAAGACAGCTTAACCCAAGCAATTTCTAAAGACTGGTACCAACAGAATCGTGTCTATATCAGTCTCTTCCTAGTTCTCGGTGCCAGCTTCCTCTTTGGTTTGAATTTCTTTATCATCTCTCTAGGGGCTAGTCTTCTCCTTTATATCACTAAGAAATCACGCCTCTTTTCATTTAAAACCTTTAAAGAGTGCTACCATTTTATCTTGAACTGTTTAGGATTACCAACTCTGATTACGCTTATTTTGGGATTATTTGGCCAAAATATGTCAAACCTCATCACTATACAAAACATTCTTTTTGTCCTTTATCTGGTCACTATCTTTTATAAAACGCATTTCCGTGATCCAGATTACCATAAATAGGAGATTTTTATGCCCGTTACGATTAAAGACGTGGCCAAGGCTGCTGGTGTTTCGCCTTCAACCGTAACCCGTGTTATTCAAAACAAATCAACCATTAGCGACGAAACGAAAAAACGCGTTCGCAAGGCGATGAAGGAACTCAATTACCACCCCAACCTCAACGCTCGCAGTTTGGTAAGCAGTTATACGCAAGTTATCGGCTTGGTTCTTCCTGACGACTCAGATGCCTTCTACCAGAATCCTTTCTTTCCATCAGTCCTACGCGGCATCTCTCAAGTCGCATCTGAAAACCACTATGCCATTCAGATAGCAACAGGGAAAGATGAGAAGGAGCGTCTTACTGCCATCTCACAAATGGTCTATGGTAAACGTGTAGACGGTTTAATTTTCCTTTATGCCGAAGAGGAAGATCCTTTAGTCAAACTGGTGGCTGATGAGCAGTTCCCCTTCCTCATCCTCGGAAAATCTCTGTCCCCCTTCATTCCACTTGTCGATAATGACAATGTTCAAGCTGGTTTTGATGCGACTGAATATTTCATCAAAAAAGGCTGCAAACGAATTGCCTTTATTGGAGGGACTAAGAGACTCTTCGTAACACAAGACCGTTTAACAGGCTATGAGTCAGCACTCAAACAATACCAACTGCCTCTTGATAGTAATTTGACCTATTTTGCGAACGAATTCCTAGAAGAAAAGGGCTATCAATTTAGTAAGCGTTTATTTAAACACGATCCAAATATTGACGCTATTATTACCATTGATAGTCTCCTTGCTGCAGGGGTCTGTGATTACATCGCAAAACACCAACTGGATGTCCCTGTCCTCAGCTTCGACTCAGTCAATCCCAAGCTCAACTTGGCGGCCTATGTCGATATCAATAGTTTGGAGCTTGGTCGTGTTTCCTTTGAAACCATCCTCCAGATTATCAACGATGCTAAAAGCAATAAACAAATTTGTTACCGTCAGTTAATCGCCCACAAAATTATCGAAAAATAAAAACCAGCTCGCGCTGGTTTTTTTGGTCACTAATTTTCTGTTTCAACGAACCGTCCCAGAATATGAACATTCTCAGATACAGAGACAAAGGCGCCTGGATCCACCTGTTTCATAATCTGTTTAAATTCATTAAACTCTGCACGTGTAATGACAGTGATTAAAACTGCCTTTCTCTCGTGATTATAGGTTCCTTCTGCATCGTGGATCATGGTTGCTCCGCGGTGCAATTTTTTATGGATTTTTTCAATTACCTTGTCTGGATGATTGGTCACAATCATAGCCTGCATGCGTTTTTGCTTGGTAAAGACCGCATCTGTCACACGGCTAGAGACAAAGATGGTAATCATAGAGTAAAGAGCGTATTTCCAACCAAAGGTCAAACCTGCTATCAGCATGATGGTCCCATTTACCAAGAAAGAAATACTACCGACATTCTTACCTGTTTTCTTGCGAATGGTCAGGCTGACGATATCCGTCCCACCACTGGAGATATTGTTGCGAAGAGCAAAACCAATCCCCAAGCCCATGACAACACCCCCAAAAAGGGCATTGATAATGGGATCCTCCGTTAAGGTCGCCACAGGGACAAACTGGATAAAGAAAGAACTCATGGAAACCGTAATAAAGGTAAAGACGGTAAACTTATGGCCAATCTGATACCAAGCCAAGACCATCAAAGGAAAATTAATAGCGTAAAAGGTTAGCGAAATTGGTATATGAAAACCAAACCAGTGATTACTCAAGGCAGAGATAATCTGTGCCAGACCTGTCGCACCACTCGAATACACATGCCCCGGTTGGAAAAAGAAATTGACCGCTACTGCTGATAAAAAACCATAGACCAGAGAAGCCGAAATCTTCTCATCATATTTTTCCCGAGAGATGCTTTGTAAGACACGTAAAATTTTTATCTGATAAGCAAAGCGGCGCAGATAATAGCGCCACCGCTTAATTCGTTTTGCTTGTTTCATCTTCTTCTACTTGTAAGCTGAGTTCCTCTAGTTGTTTGAGAGCTACTGTTGAAGGAGCTTGTGTCATTGGGTCACTTGCCTTATTATTCTTAGGAAAGGCAATGACTTCACGGATATTTTCTTCTCCTGCTAAGAGCATGACAAATCGGTCAAGACCGATAGCCAAACCACCATGTGGTGGGAAACCATAGTCCATGGCTTCAAGAAGGAAACCAAACTGGTCATTTGCTTCTTCAGCCGAGAAACCAAGAGCCTTGAACATGCGTTCTTGAAGGTCTTTTTGGTTGATACGAAGGCTACCACCACCAAGCTCATAACCGTTCAAGACGATATCGTAAGCAATGGCACGAACCTTAGCCAAATCACCTTCTAATTCGTGAGCTGTCTCTTCCTGTGGAAGGGTAAACGGATGGTGGGCGCTCATGTAGCGACCTTCTTCTTCAGACCATTCAAACATTGGCCAGTCAACCACCCAAAGGAAGTTGAATTTATCGCCATCAATCAAACCAAGCTCTTTGGCAATACGTCCACGAAGGGCACCGAGTGTTGCATTGGCCACTTCAAGCGTATCCGCCACAAAGAGAACCAAGTCCTTATCTTCAAGAGCAAGCGCTGTTGTCAATTCTGCTTGGATGCCTGTCAAGAACTTGGCAACTGGTCCGTTTAATTCTCCATCAACAACCTTGACCCAAGCAAGACCTTTGGCACCATATTGTTTGGCTACTTCAGTCATCTTGTCGATGTCTTTACGGGAATAGTTGTCCGCAGCGCCTTTAACTACAATTGCTTTTACAGCAGGTGCTTCTGAAAAGACTTTAAAGTCTACACCTTTGACCACTTCTGTCAAGTCCTGAAGCAACATGTCAAAACGGGTATCTGGCTTGTCAGAACCATAAAGAGCCATAGCGTCATCATATTTCATACGAGGGAATGGAAGCGTCACTTCGATGCCTTTAGTTTCTTTCATGACGCGCGCAATCAAACCTTCTGTGATATCTTGGATTTCTTGCTCAGTAAGGAAAGATGTTTCCAAGTCGACCTGAGTAAACTCAGGCTGGCGATCTCCACGCAAGTCCTCATCACGGAAACATTTGACGATTTGGTAGTAGCGGTCAAAACCAGCATTCATCAACAATTGCTTAGTAATTTGTGGACTTTGAGGAAGAGCGTAAAAATGCCCTTTATTAACACGAGATGGTACCAAGTAATCACGCGCCCCTTCAGGAGTTGACTTAGAAAGGAATGGTGTCTCCACGTCGATAAACTCCAACTCATCCAAGTAGTTGCGGATAGAGTGGGTCACCTTAGCACGAAGTTTAAGATTTTCCAACATTTCTGGACGACGAAGGTCAAGGTAACGGTAACGCAAACGTGTATCGTCATTGGCCTCAATGCCATCCTTAATCTCAAATGGGGTTGTCTTAGCTGTATTAAGCACTGTCAAGGCTGTCACGTTTAACTCAACTGCACCAGTTGGTAACTTATCATTAGCTTGCTCACGCGCAGCGACCTGACCAGTCACCTCGATAACAAATTCGCTACGAAGGCTTTCAGCTGTTGCCATGACCTCTGCAGAGACTTTTTCAGGGTTGATAACCAACTGCATGATTCCTTCACGGTCACGAAGGTCGATAAAGATCAAACCACCAAGGTCACGACGACGGCCAACCCATCCTTTCAAGGTCATTTCTTGTCCGATGTGTTCCTCACGAACACGACCAGCATACATACTACGTTTCATTGTTTCTCTCCTCTTTTATTCTGTTACTATTTTACCATAAAAGCGCAGGCTCTTCATGAAAATCAGCAGAAAAGTTTGCCAGTCTTTAAAAATTAACGCCCATACAAAAATCCGATGAACTTCATCGGACTCTTTTATTTTGAATTGTTGCCTGCTTTACGCTTTTCAGCAATTTCGGCTGCCTTTCGAGGCAAGACAATTTCCGTTGTATAAGCTGTCCCAAAACGCCAGATACCGGCAATAGGGGCAAAGACCACTGCTAGATGGCTGTAGAAGAAATCACCCTTAAAGGCATAAGCTAGCGCCCCAATGATGAAAAATAGAACAACTGCCTGAATCACTGCTAATAAAATTACTCGTTTCATGTGACCTCCTGACTCTATTATAGCATGAGAATCATCAAAAAGCCGACTAAATTATTCAAAGCGTGAAGAGAAATACTGTAGACCAGACCTTTTCTGCTAATGTAAGCCAAGCCCAAACTAAAACCAAGGCTAAAATAGACAAAAAATTGTTGCACATCACTTGGGAAATGACCTAAGGCAAACAAAACACTAGATACCAGAAGAAAAATCAGAGTTTGTTTACTATTGTCCTGCTTAGGAAAGAGATAGCGTGC
Organism: Streptococcus mitis SK597; assembly: GCF_000148545.1. Taxonomy (GTDB): domain Bacteria; phylum Bacillota; class Bacilli; order Lactobacillales; family Streptococcaceae; genus Streptococcus; species Streptococcus mitis_C. The sequence goes on from NZ_AEDV01000090.1 coordinate 43,582, forward strand.
CAACATCCCTCTAAAGATAAGTTCTTCCGTCAAAGGAGCAAAGACCACCACCATAAAGAAACCAAATGCAGGCTGTTCCACTGTCAGTTGAGATACGATTTGTTGACTGACCGACGGATCTTCTGGTAAAAAGAACTGGGCTGTAATAGCCACTAGCAAAACCAGAGTAGGCAACCAGATATGACGATTAAAAGCAGTCGTCTGGATGCTAACCTTTTCTGTCTGATACCATCTGTAAACTCCATAAACATAGGCCCCTGACAGGACGACATAAAGTGGTAAGACTCCAAAGATTGAAGCCCCTAGTCCAAGAGCTGACAGCGCCATGCTCTGAACCAGACCATAGATAAAGTAAAAGGATAGAATGGCTAGAAGAAACCAGCCAAGGTTTTTAAGTAGTTTCATAAAGGTCTCCTATCTTGCTTTATAGCTATTTTTCAATACAAAGAGGTTTGCTATTCCTAATACAAGTACCCAGGCAAGTAACATACCGATGTTAGAAAAGGATATTTCCCCACCTTTTTTATTTAAAAGATTTACAATAGGACCGACGAACGAGTAATCTAACACTTTCTGAGCCGTATCATTTTGAAGAGCAATTATAGGTAAAAAAGAGACAATTAACATAGGGAAGATACTATAAACTTGCGCTTTAGATTGAGTATCTGACACCGCACCGATTAGAAGGTTGAGAAAAATAATACTAATAGTTGCTAGGAGCAAATAGATAACGTAGGCAAATAAATAACCCGATACATCTACTTTAAGATAGATGGGAAGTACAATCATAGCAAGTAACATTATCAGAATAGGGAGAACAAGCATACTGAAAGTATATTCTGTTGCTGTCACACCACTTAGGATGAGTGATTTAAGATTGCGTTTTTCCTTATCTTCTGCCATCATAATCGATACCATATAACCACTTCCCATGCTCAAGACCATCGTCAAGCTAGAAGATAGTAAAATTAGGCTCAATTGTCCATTCTTATTTAAAAATTCATTATATAAAACAGCAATACCAAAAGGCATCAATAAAGTCGCTAACAAAATTGAATTGCTAATAAGAACTTGCACTCTTAACCATAGTAGGGCATTTAATTTTCTAAACATCTAACTTTTCTCCTGTCAATCTGATAAAGATTTCTTCTAAAGTTGGCTCACAAGAGTGAACCACCATCAAATCTGTCGTGTCTAAATGTGGCAATTCTTCAAATGGAACTATCTGTTCTCGTCCATCGTTATAAACCACACGTACTTTCTTATCCACATGGTACTTCTGGATGATATCTTGCGGACTTCCATACTCTATTAAATTACCCTTATTTAAAAGAGATAAGCGATCACAAAGCAGAGTTGCTTCATTCATATCATGCGTGGTTAGAAAGATAGTTGTCCCCGCCTGCTTTAATTCTTGAAGTAGGGTATGAATCATCTTAGATGTTGTAGGGTCTAAGCCACTGGTTGGCTCATCTAGAAAGAGAATCTTAGGAGCATTCAGAAGGGCACGAGCCAAGAACATTCGTTGTTTCATTCCAGTAGATAACTTTTCTGCGATAATATCTTTAGCATCTGCCAATCCAACCTGTTGGAGCACCTGATGTACTCTATCTGCCTTGAGGCCATATAACTTAGCGTAAATGAGCAGATTTTTGTAAAGACTCATCTTTTCATAAAAACCACTGCCATCACTCACAATACCAATTTGTTCCAAATCATTTGAGGTTAAATCTTGAGAATTCTTGCCTAACAAAACTGTTTTATCTTGATCTGCAGCCAACTGACCTGTCAAGACATTGATCATGGTTGTTTTACCTGAGCCAGAGGGACCAAGAAAACCAAAGATTTCACCCTCCTTAATCTCAAAAGAAATCTGATGAAGAGCTTTTTTGCTCCCAAAACTTTTGCTTACATTTTCAACACGAATCATAGAAACTCCTTTATTTGAAATAGCGTTTTACCATAGGTAACTGCATCACATTGATATAAATATGGATAGCTCCGACAAGCAAGAAGGCTAGTAACTGAATCTCTCCTGTCAAGAAAGAAATGATAATAAGAAAAACATATAAGGCTGGTAAGACATATTGGTTTAATTGGAATAAAATTCGAAAACTCTGTTCCAAATTAGCCTGGCGCTCCCCTTCATCATAGGAATTTATATAGTCCAAGACATCCTTTGGTGTAGAGAAAAGAGCCAAATCAAACTGACGCACAATCGCAATTGTTTTAAAAAGAGATTTTTGAGCGATTAAGGATAGCACAAAGACTAAGAAAGAGAGGGAAAATGTTTGGTGGTCTGTATGCAATATAACCACTTCATTTAATGAGAGAAAAATAGACAATGAAATTGCTACGCTTGCAATATTAAAAGCAATGGTTCCAAACTCGAGATTCCGATACATCTGCACATAATAGGTTTCATTCAGATCATCATCCATTTCCTCTTGATACAAGGAATGAAATTTTCTGCTTTTCTTTAGGAAATTGAAAGTCAAAAAAAGAATAATGACGGCTAGTAGTAAACTAATAGCTGATAGCCATGGTATCAAGGGTTTTACATCTAACATAATTCCGTTGGATTCGGCATCTGCCTTAAACATCCCTACAAACATGCCCAAGAAACCTCCCAAGACAATAGACATCAAAAATAACAATCCACCTTTCTTTTTCTTTTTCATATTCATTCTCCTTTTTCACTTGCTAAATTGTTTACTTTCTTTTCAATCCAGTCAACGACTGGGATAAGAGCAAAGTAGGCCCAAATAAATTGGTCACTTTGATAGGGACTAAACCAACCTAAGTCTATCCCAATCAGTAGAAATACGCTGACTAATAGAGCTATGGCCACTACATAATAAATCACTTTATACTTGTTCATCACTCATCCTCCTCCAAGCGAAATACCGATTCGACTGTTTCGTTGAAAATGTGAGATATTTTCAGGGCAATGATAATGGATGGGGTGTACTCATCCCGTTCTAGTAGGCTAACGGTCTGTCTGGAAACCCCTGCCAGCTTGGCTAGGTCAGTTTGATTGAGACTATCGCGAGCCCGAAGCTCTTTTAGACGATTTTTTAGTTGCATGTTACACACCTACTCTCCATCAAATTCAACGGTTTGGATATCCTCAATACGTTGCAACTTGAATTTTTCTTTCCCCTCTTTATCAACACTACGTAGTTTGACCCATTCCTCATCAACATCCACAACTTCCCAAAAATTTGTTCCAAATAGTTCTCCAATGATTGTTGGTTTCTTTCCAATCATTTCTTGCAATAATCTTGACATTTCTATATTTCCTTTCTCTTTTCTTTCGATTACCTTTAACCTCTTCTCTAACCGCTTGATTTTTTTAGATTGACTACTATAAATCAAGACGAGAAAAGGGAAAAAAATCCATACCCACATGTGACTCCCTCCTATTTCTTTATTTCTTAACTTGCTTACATTGTAACACATCTTTTTCTTTTTGACAAGCATATTTGTCAAAAAGTTTATGATTTTTGTCATTTTGCAAAAGAAAAAGGTCAGAGTAGTTCCCTGACCAGTTTTTCTACTATTAAAATCCTAGTTTTTCAAAGATTTCTGAGAAGTTTTGGCTGATAGCCTCAAGCGACACTTGCACTTCTTCTCGGGTTTGGTTGTTCTTGACCGTCACTTGTCCGCTTTCGACTTCACTCTCTCCTAGGGTGATAAGGGTCTTAGCAGCAAAGACATCGGCTGACTTGAACTGAGCTTTGAGCTTACGGTTGAGGTAATCACGCTCTGCTTTGAAACCTTGTTGGCGAAGGGCTTGTACCAACTCCAAGGCCTTGACATTTGCCCCTTCTCCCAAGACTGCGATATAGACATCTAGGGCGTTTTCGATAGGGAGGGCCACACCTTGCTTTTCAAGAACGAGAAGCAGGCGCTCTACACCAAGTCCAAAACCAAATCCAGCGGTTTCAGGACCACCAAAGTAAGCAACCAAACCATCATAGCGACCACCCGCACAGACTGTCAAGTCATTGCCCTCGATCTCAGTGATAAACTCGAAAATGGTGTGGTTGTAGTAGTCCAAACCACGCACCATATTGGTATCGATGATATAGTCTACTCCAAGATTTTCCAACATCTGACGCACAGCATCAAAATGAGCTTGGCTTTCTTCATCAAGGAAATCCAAGATAGACGGCGCATTTTCTACTGCTACCTTGTCTTCTTTTTCCTTAGAGTCCAAGACACGGAGAGGATTTTCCTCCAAGCGACGCTGGCTATCCTTAGACAAGGTCTCCTTAAGCGGTGTCAAATAGTCAATCAAGGCTTGACGATAAGCCGCACGGCTCTCAGGATTTCCAAGAGTGTTTAGGTGCAATTTGACACCTTGGATGCCGATTTCTTTCAAGAAATGGGCTGCCATCGCGATTGTTTCCACATCGGTAGCTGGATTGCTAGAGCCAAAACACTCAACACCAATCTGGTGGAACTGGCGCAAACGCCCTGCCTGTGGACGCTCATAGCGGAACATAGGGCCCATGTAGTAGAACTTACTTGGCTTTTGCACTTCTGGAGCAAAGAGTTTATTTTCCACATAGGAACGGACAACGGGCGCAGTTCCTTCTGGACGGAGGGTGATATGACGGTCACCCTTGTCATAGAAATCGTACATTTCCTTGGTTACGATATCCGTTGTATCTCCTACAGAGCGACTGATGACCTCGTAATGCTCAAAAATAGGCGTGCGCACTTCTGCATAGTTATAGCGCTTGAAAATCTCACGGGCAAAGCCCTCAACGTACTGCCATTTGGCAGACTCAGCAGGTAAAATATCCTGCGTTCCTTTTGGTTTTTGTAATTTCATAGGGAATCCTCTTTAAACTTAATAGTCTTATTTTACCATAAATAGGGGGATTAAAACAGTGAGAAAAAATTAGGATTTATACTCAATGAAAATCAAAAAGCAAACTAGGAAGTTAGCCGCAGGTTGCTCAAAACAATGTTTTGAGGTTGTGGATAGAACTGACGAAGTCAGTAACCATATCTACGGTAAGGCGACGTTGACGTGGTTTGAAGAGATTTTCGAAGAGTATTAGATATCATTTTTGAGATTAAGAATCGTCAAAAAAATAGCTAGCAAGGAAAAACCAACAAATAGCATCCAAGTCAACTGTATATTCCATACGGCTATAAGTGAAAAACAAGCTGTTCCCACAGGTACGGATAAGGTAAACAATAAACCTAAAAAATTACTGGTACGAGCTAAAACCTCTGGAGCTAGATTTTTCATGAGCATGGCACTAATCTTTGGTGAAACTTTACCAGACACATACAGAGTTAAAAAGAGAAATAGCAAACCAAGCACGACTTGATTGAATACGTTAGCCAAACCAATTAGAGTGAGCCCTACGGTCGCCCACATCATCAATCTAGGCAAGGACTGCTTCCCAAAATAATCATTGCCCGTAAGGCTACTGATGATGACTGCTAACAAAGCACAGAATTGACTGATAAATAATGCCTCTGTATAAGAAAAATTCAAGAGAGAATGGCTCAAAAAGAAGATATTGTAAATTCCACCCAAAGCGCCACCCAAGGCATTGATAAGCAAGACAGCAAAGAGCATAAAACCAAAGTTTTTCTGTCCACCTTTAAGAAAAACGAGACGTAAATTTCGATAAATCGTTAGGAACTGCTCTTTGATCGGAAGCTTCTCATTTTTTAGAATTTCACCATCAGCAGATGACATTGACAGGCTCAATTTGCTTTTTCCTAAAAAGAGGATGACGGCTGATACTAGGAAGAAACAGGCATTGATCCCCGCAACGAGAGAAAAATTGTTGACCGATAGACCTAAGAGCCAGACTCCAAAAGCTTGACCACCAATAGCTGAAATATAGGTGATGAATTGGGAAAAAGAATAAGCTTCCATCAAATCCTCTTCAGCTACTTTTTCCTTAATAAGAGGCATGCGCAAGCCACCTGCAAAATCACTGATGACATCACTAATGACATTGATCAAACACAGGCTAGAAAAGGCAAAGAGACTAGCTTGCTGAACAACTAGGGCTGCTAGAAAAAATAAAACCGCCTGAAACAAACCGCTATAGACCATCCATTTGACCTTGTCCCTCGTGTAATCTGCTCGAATCCCTACAAAAACTGTAAAGAAAGTCGGAAGAATCATGATAATATTGGCCATAGCAACCGCAAAAGAGGCTTGTGGCAAGGTCGATGCATAGACGATAAATACCAGATTGAAAATCGAAGCACCAAAAGCATTGAAGAAGCGTGACAAAGTCAAGAGTCGGTAAGCTTGATTTCTGAACAATAGTTTCATAGATAATCTCCCTTCTTGTTCAAATCCCTATATGAAGTATGACTATAGTATATCACTTAGAAATTGAAAGGGAAAACTTTTGAATATATGCAACACATAAAATAAGCAAAAAAACGATAGAACTTCTTTGATAACCTGAGAGAGGGCAAGAGTTCTATCGCTTAAAATTTCAAATGATTTTCTTAGTTTGCAGATATTCAACAATCGGTCGTTTTTCGATAGTATTCGGCGGATTTGTTACAGCCAAGCATCTCAAAAATATGGACAGCATCTTCCATCTTTTTCTGACCTTCCTTGACTCTGCCTTGCTTGCTATCAAGAAGACCTTCCGCCCACAAATAGACAATTCGGAAATAGGTCTCATTTTCCTTATAGAAATGCTCTTTGATGACACGTTTAAAATAAGAGGCATTGGTAAATTCTTCACACTCAATACTAGCTAAAAAACCATTCAATAGCATAGTGTGAAAAAGGTTTCGATTACCAGACATTTCCATTAGAAAATCGGATTTGCGGACCATTTCTCGTACATATCTAGTAAAAAGAGAAACAGATAAGAACGGAGAACTGACCGAGAACAAATTGAGTTCATAGATTCCCCAAATCTCGGTAGAAAACAAATAGTCATGAAGGACTTTCCCTTCCTCTGCCGTTAACTCTACCGTTTCATCCATGCTCTTCATATAAGACTTGATAATAATGGCATTTAGAATATGTTTCTGTTTGTTTTGAGAATTGACATGCTTTTCATACTCTTTGCGATACAAGTCTTCGAGAGGTGCTATATTCTTTGGATCCAAGACATCCGTAATTTCTTTTCTCAACTCAGAATCTGTATCATACTGAAAACCTCTTGCCAGAAAGAGAATTTCCTCCACACTGGCAGATATATTTTCTAGTGCAAATAGAAACTTTTCCACCGAAAGCTCACTTTGACCTGTTTCAAATCGGGACAACATAGACGGCGAAAATTGTCCCCCAGTCGCCTGTCTCAGCGAAATATTTCTTGACTCTCGTAATTGTCTAAAGACCTTTCCAATCTGCTCCATAGACTTCCCCTTGATTCCGTATTTTCTTCATTTTATCATATTTTTCAGAAAATTCATCAAAAACTTGCCAAATTGTCAGAATTATGAGAAAATAGAGGATATTTATCAGGTGGAGGGACTGTAATGAGAGACGATATCAAAATCAATGACCGCGCTTTGGCCTTGCAAGACCAAATTATCGAAAAACTAGAGAAGGTTTTTGATACAGATGTGGAATTGGATGTTTACAATCTAGGATTGATTTATGAAATCAATCTGGACGAAACGGGTCTCTGCAAGATTGTCATGACCTTCACTGACACCGCCTGCGATTGCGCCGAAAGCCTGCCTATCGAAATCGTTGCAGGTCTGAAACAAATCGAGGGTATCGAAGATGTCAAGGTTGAAGTTACCTGGTCGCCTGCCTGGAAGATCACACGAATCAGTCGCTACGGCCGCATTGCCCTTGGACTGCCACCTCGTTAAGCAGGTCAATAACTTTTAAAGATGAAAAAAAGCAAGCCGAAGTTGGCTTGCTTTTTGATACTCAATAAAAATCAAAGAGCAAACTAGGAAACTAGCCGCAGGTTGCTCAAAACAGTGTTTTGAGGTTGTAGATAGAACTGACGAAGTCAGTAATCATACCTACGGCAAGGCGACGTTGACGTGGTTTGAAGAGATTTTCGAAGAGTATGAGTTTATTTTTTACCTGACTTGTCCATATTCCAGAAGTCTGTCACGGCTCCGCGTGAAGCAGATGATACGATATGGGCATATTTACCGAGGACACCACGGCTGTAAAGTGGTGGCAAGGTTGTTTCTGCCTTGCGTTTTTCAAGTTCTTCTTCGGATACGGCCATAGAAATTTCTTTAGTATCTTGGTCAACCGTAACGATATCGCCTGTACGGAGGTAGGCAATTGGTCCACCATCCTGAGCTTCAGGAGCGATATGTCCAACAACTAGACCATAAGTACCACCAGAGAAACGTCCGTCTGTCAAGAGGGCAACCTTGTCTCCTTGACCTTTACCAACGATCATTGATGAAAGTGACAGCATCTCAGGCATACCAGGGCCACCCTTAGGTCCAACGAAACGAACAACGACTACATCGCCATCAACGATTTCATCTGTCAAAACTGCCTGAATCGCATCTTCTTCTGAGTCAAAGACCTTAGCTGGACCAACGTGACGACGCACTTTAACACCTGATACTTTAGCAACTGCACCGTCAGGAGCAAGGTTCCCGTTCAAGATGATAAGCGGACCATCCGCACGTTTAGGATTCTCAAGTGGCATAATAACTTTTTGACCTGGTGTAAGGTCTGCAAAGTCAGCTAAGTTCTCAGCTACAGTCTTACCAGTACATGTAATGCGGTCTCCATGAAGGAAACCATTTGCCAAGAGATATCTCATAACCGCAGGCACACCACCGACTTCATAGAGGTCTTGGAAGACATACTGACCAGATGGTTTCAAGTCGGCCAAGTGAGGCACACGCTCTTGGATTGTATTGAAGTCCTCAAGTGACAAATCAACATTGGCAGCATGGGCAATAGCAAGCAAGTGAAGAGTGGCGTTTGTAGAACCACCGAGAGCCATGGTTACAGTGATGGCATCTTCAAAGGCTTCACGAGTCAAGATATCTGACGGTTTGAGACCAAGTTCCAACATCTTAACAACAGCACGTCCTGCTGCTTCGATGTCTTCTTTCTTGTCAGCTGATTCAGCTGGGTGAGATGAAGATCCTGGTAAACTCATACCGAGAACTTCGATAGCTGTCGCCATGGTATTAGCAGTGTACATACCACCACAGCCACCAGGTCCAGGGCAGGCATTACATTCAAGACGTTTCACGTCCTCAGCCGTCATGTCACCGTGGTTCCATTTTCCGATACCCTCAAAAACAGAAACCAAGTCAATGTCTTTGCCATCAAGATTTCCAGGTGCAATGGTTCCACCATAGGCAAAAATAGCCGGAATATCCATATTGGCAATGGCAATCATAGAACCAGGCATGTTCTTGTCACAGCCACCGATAGCAACAAAGGCATCCACATTGTGACCACCCATCGCCGCCTCGATTGAGTCCGCAATAATATCACGAGATGTCAAAGAGAAACGCATACCAGGCGTTCCCATGGCAATCCCGTCTGCTACGGTAATAGTCCCAAATTGTACAGGCCAAGCACCTGCCGATTTGACACCTTCTTTGGCTAATTTCCCAAAATCATGCAAGTGGATGTTACATGGTGTATTTTCCGCCCAAGTCGAAATCACTCCCACAATCGGTGTTTCAAAGTCCTTATCTGTCATACCAGTCGCACGAAGCATGGCACGGTTTGGCGATTTTACCATACTGTCATAAATGCTACTGCGGTGACGTGTATCTAATTCAGTCATTTGTTCCCTCCCATTTCAGTTTTTACTATTATAGCACATTTTAAAAGCAATGAACAGAAGAAAATTCTTGAATTTTCAGAAAATTTCGATTAATTTGGTTGATGACCTTTTAATTTTTTCATCTTTTTTTGTCAAGTAACTTTACTTTACAAAAAAAATGTGTTATCCTAGTATGGTTGATGAAAATCAGTAGATTGAATCGAATATAAATACCTAAAGGAGAAATCAAAATGGCAGTACCTGCACGTCGCACTTCAAAAGCGAAGAAAAACAAACGTCGTACACACTACAAAGTAACAGCTCCATCTGTAAACTTTGACGAAACTACTGGAGATTACTCACGTTCTCACCGTGTATCACTTAAAGGATACTACAAAGGACGTAAAATCGCTAAAGCTGCATCAGCTGAATAATAGAAGGGAGATACCATGCGCGTAAATATTACACTTGAACACAAAGAATCTGGTGAACGCTTGTACCTTACTTCTAAAAACAAACGTAACACTCCAGACCGTCTTCAATTGAAGAAATACTCACCAAAACTTCGCAAACACGTTGTGTTTACAGAGGTTAAGTAAGCATTCAATACGAATCAATACAGAAGAAAAACGCATAAGATGCGTTTTTTTCTTTTTGTTAATTATCTTATATTTCAATTCAGACTCTACTTATCCTACAATCTTTTTTTGTAAAGCTGATTTGAATCAGGTAATTTTAGCACTCTACTGCACTCTAGTTAACCGATGTCGTCTTTTTTTCACTATATTAGATATTGCGTGTAAAATAGTTTTTTCATCATCTAACCTGTAGAATGGAGTCTAGTAATTTCAATGTAATAAACTCAAACCACAAACTTCAGTGTTCTAGAATTGTTGAATAAGCTAGGAGGAAATATCAAAACAAAAGCTTGAAATATCGGAGGGGTTGTGTTAGAATGAGAGCATAAAGGGAAAATAATGCTTCTAGCATATATAACTAAAAAGCCCCACCGT
>NZ_AEDV01000089.1 GCF_000148545.1 Streptococcus mitis SK597
CACATTTCCCCCATTCTGTTCCCTACACCATCTAAACTGCACAAAAAAGAGAGGTCTTGCCTCTCTTGGGGTTACAATTCTGCGATTTGGTTTAGGTTTACTTCTGCAACTGTGTCATTACCAAACATAGAGATAATCATCTTCACTTTATTGTTATCAATCTCCGTAATCTTACCGGTATAATCTGCAAAAGCTCCATCAATAATACGTACCGTTTGACCAACTTCAACATCGATATCAAACTCTTGTACAGTTTGTCCCATAGAAACCAAGATATCACGAATTTCTTGTTCCAATAATGGAGTTGGTTTTGATCTATTTCCGTGAGATCCGACGAATCCTGTAACATTTGGTGTGTTTCGAACAACAAACCAAGCTTCATCTGTCATGACCATTTCTACAAGAACATAACCTGGAAAGCGATTTTCTTCTACTTCTTTTCTCTTTCCATTTTTTTCAACTTGCACTGTTTGTGTTGGAATTTCAACGCGTAGAATATTATCCAACATATTGTAGGTTTGTGCACGTTGTAATAGATTTTCTTTTACCTTATTTTCATAACCAGAATAAGTTTGTAAAACAAACCACCCTTTATCAAAACTATCCATGATATTTCCTTTCATAAATAGAAGATTTCTAGTGTAATTAACTCCACTAGCCTTCTAAAAAATGTTAATAAATCGAATCAAACCTGAAACAATCAACTGGTCAAAAATGTAAATAATTACTACAAAGAAAGCTGTGTATTCCATAATAGAACGAAAATCTCTCCAGCTTTCCTTGCGAGTTGGCCATGTTGTGTCTTTAAGAAGTCTAAAAATATCTCCAATAAAACGCATCGCTCTCTCCTATCTCGTTTCTCTGTGTGTAGTGTACTTGCCACAATGCTTACAAAATTTATTTACTTCTAGTCGTGTAGGCTTGGGGTTTCCACTAATCTTGATTGAATAGTTTCTCGAACCACAAACCGCACAAGCTAGGCTTGCTTTTTTTAGTGCCATAACGCCTCCATCTTATCTATTATAACAAGAAAGCTAGGCTTTGACAAGCATCTTAGCGAAATAGATTGACTACCGAATCCCATATTGTTTGAGCCTTTTCCTTAATCTTCGCATCTGAGATAGCCCGGCTAGCCTCATCTACTAGACTTTGCGCACGTCCTCGAATATCAGACAAATTATCATCTGTCTGACTATTATCATTGGTTTGTACTTGTCTTTTTGTATTGGCTGGTGCAATTCCATTTTGCTTATAAGCATTTTCAACTGTAAAGGTACTTCCTGGTGTATAAGGTAAAATGGTATTTGCAATATTTCTGAAGACATGGGCTGCACCGTTTGAAGTAGATCCTGCTAGATAGTGATTTTCATCAGTGGTCGGGAAACCAAGCCAGTGACTAATCACCACATCCGGAGTATAACCAATTACCCACTGGTCACTTGTGTACTCCGGATTGAAAACAGCTTCAGTTGTTCCAGTTTTTCCTGCCATGACATAGTCTGCAGGCGATGAACTAATACCGGTTCCATTAGTGAATGTCCCCAACATCATACTAGTCATCTTGTCAGCTACAGCTTTATCAATCACCCGTTTTTGTGAATTTTTATGACTCGCAATAACCTGACCACTAGCATTTTCAATTCTACTAATAAAATGAGCTTCCGGCATTAAACCTTCATTTGCAAAGGCAGCATATGCTTGAGCCATTTGCAGAGGATTGGTTTCGACGCCACTTCCCAAGGCGACACCAAGAACACGGTCGACCTTATCCATGTTGAGTCCAAATTTTTCGCCTGCCTCAAAAGCCTTATCAAGGCCCAAATCATTAACAGTAGCAACAGCAGGTAGATTAAGCGATTCTGCCAAGGCTTGATACATGGGAACTTCTCGACTCTTTTTAATTCCTGCATAGTTATCAACCTTATAGCTGTCATACTGCATGGTATGGTTATCCAAGAGCTTATTCAAAGCCCAACCTGCTTCAACTGCTGGCGTATAAACAACTAAAGGCTTAATTGTAGAGCCAGGGCTACGTTTTGATTGAGTTGCATAGTTGAAATTCCGGAATCCAGTTTTATCATTGTCAGCAACTTGACCGACAACTCCACGAACTCCTCCTGTTTTCGGTTCGAGAGTGACACTTCCTGATTGAGCAAATGTTCCATCCTCTGCCCTCGGAAATAGCGCTGTATTTTCATAGACAACCTGCATATTTGCTTGGTAGTTTTGGTCCAGCTCTGTGTAAATGCGGTAGCCATTATTTACGATTTCTTCCTCTGTTAGATTATACTTAGAAACAGCTTCATTAACCACCGCATCAAAGTAAGAAGGATAGCGGTAATCTGAGATTTTTCCTTCATACTGATCGTGCAATTGCGAAGTCATATCAACTTCTGCAGCTTCGGTTTCTTGGTTTTTATCAATGTAACCCGCTGCAACCATATTTTGTAAGACAGTGTCGCGACGATTAGTCGAATCTTGTACGGAATTCAAAGGATTATACAGTTCCGGCCCTTTGAGCATCCCTGCCAGAGTCGCAGCTTGATCCAGAGTCACTTCTGACGCAGAAACTCCAAAGTATTTCTTACTCGCATCTTCTACACCCCACACACCATTTCCAAAATAAGCATTGTTAAGGTACATGGTTAGGATCTGATCCTTACTATATTTTTTAGTCAATTCTAAAGCCAAGAAAAATTCTTTCGCTTTTCTCTCAACAGTTTGATCCTGTGACAAATAGGCGTTTTTAGCCAACTGTTGGGTAATAGTAGAGCCACCACCTGAACGACCAGCAGTGACAATAGCCAAGAAGAAACGACCATAGTTAATCCCGTCATTTTTATAAAAAGAACGGTCTTCTGTCGCAATAACGGCATTCTGCAAATTTTTACTGATATCAGTCAATTCAACATAAGTTCCTTTTTGACCGGACAAGGCACCAGCCTCCTTTTCTTCACGGTCAAAAATGAGAGTTCGAGTTTTCAAGGCATTTTGCAAATCATTGACATTGGTTGACTTGGCTACAGCAAACAAATAGGTTCCAACTAGCAAGCTTGCACTCAAACCTAGTATAAGGACAATCTTTGTTAGATGATAGCGACGCCAGAATTTTCGAATTGGACCTACTTGGGCTAATTTTTTTCGATCACTACGAGAGCGACGTAAGCTAGTAGAATCAGAGTCCTCTAATTTACTTGTTTCTTTTTTAAAAAGAGAAAGAAATTTCTCGAATAATTTATCTAATTTCATGCGTTTATTTTATCATCTTCATCATAGGAAGACAAGAATTTAGCTATTTCCTATCAAAATAGGACTTTTTTTGTTACAATATCTGTATGAAATTCACATTTACATTACCCGCCTCTTTACCTCCAATGACGGTTAAGCAATTACTAGAGGAGCAACTCCTCATCCCTAGAAAAATCCGTCATTTTTTGAGAATCAAGAAACACATTTTGATTAATCAGCGAGAAGTTCATTGGAACGAGATGGTAAATCCTGGAGATGTTTGCCAATTGACTTTTGACGAAGAAGATTATCCCGAAAAAGAAATTCCTTGGGGCAACCCAAACCTCATTCAGGAAGTTTATCAAGATCAACACTTGATTATTGTCAACAAACCAGAGGGGATGAAAACACATGGTAATCAGCCAAACGAAATCGCCCTTCTTAACCATGTCAGTGCCTATGTTGGCCAAACCTGCTATGTCGTTCATCGTCTGGACATGGAAACCAGTGGTTTAGTTCTCTTTGCCAAAAATCCTTTTATCCTGCCCATTCTCAATCGCTTATTGGAGAAAAAAGAGATTTCTAGAGAATATTGGGCACTCGTTGACGGAAATATCAGCAGCAAAGAACTTGTTTTCAAAGACAAAATCGGACGTGATCGCCATGATCGCAGAAAACGAGTAGTTGATACAAAAAATGGGCAATATGCTGAAACACATGTAAGCAGATTAAAGCAATTCCCAAACAAAACTTCCTTGGTTCGTTGCAAGCTAAAGACAGGGCGAACCCATCAGATTCGTGTGCACCTTTCGCATCATAATCTTCCTATCCTGGGTGACCCTCTCTATAATAGTAAATCAAAAACAAGTCGGCTTATGCTCCACGCCTTTCGACTGTCCTTTACCCATCCGCTTACTCTAGAGAAATTAAGCTTCAATGCACTTTCAGATACTTTCGAAAGAGAATTAAAAAAGAATGGATGATTCCGTCATCCATTTTTCCATATAAGAAAAGCAAGACCACGAGGCCTTGCTTTTTATCGACTCAAGAATTATTTAGCGATTTTTGCGAAGTATTCAAGAGTACGAACAAGTTGTGCAGTGTATGACATTTCGTTGTCGTACCATGATACAACTTTAACCAATTGTTTACCGTCAACGTCAAGAACTTTAGTTTGAGTTGCGTCAAACAATGAACCGTAAGACATACCTACGATATCTGAAGATACGATTGGATCTTCTGTGTAACCGTATGATTCGTTTGAAGCTGCTTTCATAGCTGCGTTCACTTCATCAACAGTAACGTTCTTTTCAAGAACTGCTACCAATTCAGTAACTGATCCAGTTGGAGTTGGAACGCGTTGTGCAGATCCATCAAGTTTACCGTTCAATTCAGGGATAACCAAACCGATAGCTTTTGCAGCACCAGTTGAGTTAGGAACGATGTTTGCAGCACCAGCGCGAGCACGGCGAAGGTCACCACCACGGTGTGGTCCGTCAAGGATCATTTGGTCACCAGTGTAAGCGTGGATAGTAGTCATCAATCCTTCTACAACACCAAAGTTATCTTGAAGAGCTTTAGCCATAGGAGCCAAGCAGTTTGTAGTACATGAAGCACCTGAGATAACTGTTTCAGTACCGTCAAGAACGTCGTGGTTAGTGTTGAATACAACTGTTTTAACGTCGTTTCCACCAGGAGCAGTGATAACAACTTTTTTAGCTCCACCAGCGTGCAAGTGTTTTTCAGCAGCTGCTTTCTTAGCAAAGAAACCAGTAGCTTCCAGAACGATTTCTACACCGTCGTTAGCCCAGTCGATTTGTTCTGGATCACGTTCAGCAGAAACTTTGATGAATTTACCGTTAACTTCAAATCCACCTTCTCTAACTTCAACAGTACCGTCGAAACGACCTTGAGTTGTGTCGTATTTCAACAAGTGTGCAAGCATAACTGGATCTGTAAGGTCGTTGATACGAGTAACTTCAACACCTTCTACGTTTTGGATACGACGGAAAGCAAGACGACCGATACGTCCGAAACCGTTAATACCAACTTTAACTACCATTAGTGATTTCCTCCTTATGAAAATCATGAAATTTTTATTGTGAAAAGAGTAACTTGAATCACTACAAATCACCTTTCAACAAACCTATTATATAACTATTTAAGTTTAATTGCAAGTACGGGCATTGTTTTTCTATGTTAGTTTCTTTTTAAAACTGTAAATCAAGGAATCCCTTACTATTCATATCGTAGCGATTCTACAGGATCCATTTTACTAATTTTACGCGCTGGGAAGTAGGCTGATACATAGCCAAGCAAGAGAGCGAAAACTAGAGTTCCTAAAACAGATAACAAATTTAATTCAAAAACCTTAGTGATGGATGGGTAAAAGTGACTTACAATTGCATTCGCCAAACTTCCCACCCCTTGTGCTACCAAAAAGGCCAGTAGCAAGGCGATTCCTACAATCCAGATAGCCTCGTAAATAAAAATTCCTTTGACATCACGATTTTGATAACCAACTGCCTTCATGACGCCTATTTCCTTAGAACGTTGCATGATATTGATGTAAATGATGATACCAATCATGACCGCTGCTACCACAATAGCTTGTGATGAAAGTACAATCAACAATCCCTGAATGACACGAATAAAAGTAATCACAATATCAAGAACCTTCTGTTGAGAAAGAACAGTATACTTCTTGTTTTTCTGCAATTCTTCTGTTATCGCTTTTGTTTGTGATGGATCTTTGAGTTCCAAGATAAAATAAGATACAGCTTTTGTAAATCCAGCTTCTTTCAAAATCGTTTCCATTTGATGAGACGGCATGAAACTGTTGCTGTCCTCCATGTCATCTTCATCATTGATTACACGTACAATCTTCGTTTGAAATTGAGCAGTCTTGCTAGCTTCAGCAGCATTTTCTACAATGCTGGCTGAAACTGATTTGCCAATAAGATCAGTAGCTGTCAGATTGTTTCCTGTCTGTTCATTCCAATTTTTTAGTAAACTGCTTGGAATCGTTAATCCCTGTTCATTTGTATCAGTATAGAGGGATCCAGCCAACACTTTGTCCGTCTCATTACTACTAACAGAGATACTTGTATCCTCATAGAGACTCACTACTTGAGCATAAGAAGGCATCGTTTGACTCAGATCCATTTCTTGCCCATCTATAGTCATATTTGACATGGTCATCCCAAAAGGACTCTCCAAATATTTAATAGCTTCTTTCCCAACTGTATCCGTGATATAGTTCTTATCATCTTGGTTCAAAAAGCCTCGTCCAACATTTTTTGTGTTTAAAGCAATCTGAACTTGAGAAGGAATTTGACCTCCATTCGTATTTTCATCAATCATCGAAATCAAAGCATTTCCCAAGCCGAAAGAAATTAAGACTCCTACAAAACCGATTGAGGTTGCTAGCGCAATCAATAGGTTACGCCACTTTCTTTCCATAAAGTTATTTAAAGAAAGTTTGAATTTATTTTTCAATGATAATCCTTTATTTTTTGACTTCTTCAACGACTTCACCATCCTTCATTTTGATAATCACATCTGCATATTCGGCAACCTCTGGATTATGGGTTACAATCAATACTGTTTTCCCTGTTTGGGCTAAATTTTTAAATACTTCCAATACCATTTCTTGGGATTGAGAATCCAGCGAACCCGTTGGTTCATCTGCCACAATCATATCAGGCTGATTTACCAAGGCACGCGCGATTGCTACACGTTGCTTTTGCCCGCCAGAAAGCTGTTTAACATTTTTAGAAATAAAAGGCTCCATGCCCAAGTTACTTAATTGCTCCTTTGCAATCATTGTCATCTCCCTGTCAGATAAATCTTTGACATAGAGAGGTAGCTTGACATTGTCCAAGACAGACTGATGAGGAATGAGGTTAAAGTTTTGAAACACAAATCCAATCTTATCTTTACGAAATTGAGTTAGTTCAATCTCTGATAAGTCACGGAGTGATTCCCCTTTAAACTCTAAATCTCCTTCATATTGTCTATCTAAACCGCTGATGATGTTTAGTAGACTGGTTTTGCCACAGCCTGACGGCCCGTAAATCGCTGTAATTTTACCTTTTGCAATCTGCAGGTTTATATTTCTTAGAGCCTGCTCTTGATGTTTACCGTCCAAAGTGTAAAACTTTGAAATATTTTTAATGGATAAAATGGACATTCTTTCCCCCTTATTTAAAACCGTTATCGTCATACATCGTACTGATAGAAAATCCTTCAAGTTGATTGACCCTATAGGCCTACTACTTAGAATTTTCTCTCTATTGCCGAGTTTGCTTCTGGATGTATAGCAAGTAATACTCTTCGAAAATCAAATTCAAACCACGTCAACGTCGCCTTGCCGTACTCAAGTACAGCCTGCGGCTAGTTTCCTAGTTTGCTCTTTGATTTTCATTGAGTATAAAATTCATTTTAACAAAAAAGCGACATTTCCCCAATGACAGAAATGTCACTCCTATAAATCATTTAGCAATACCTTTCTAAGTCTTCACTCCATTCCTTATCTAAACTAACAATTAACTGCTCATTACCAAACATCCTCGCCATCATTTTTGCTTCTTCATACTTTTGTTTTGCCGTATCATAATCAGTCTGAAGATAATATTTCCACTCCACCATCAAGACAATCGGTTGCTTTTGAAAATCTCGTGTTTTTTCAGAAACCCAATTAAGTTTTTCCACAGCTAACTTAAATAACTCTAAGTCATTCAATAATTCACAACTTCCCAGCCCTGCAAATAATACATCACGAACAAGAAATAAATCATCTGTACCGCTATTTTCTACGTTATTACACACTTTTTGAAACATTAATTGAAGTTTCTGCTGTTCGCTAATAGATAACTGTCCTTTTTTTATATTTTCTAAATAACTACACAAAAAATACAATCTAATTTTTAAAAGGTCTGAAAAGGAAAATTCTCTTTGATTCCATAGTTCCTCAAAAGATTCATCTAAAAGTGCTATTCCATACTGTTCATTATCCGTCGCTCTCACTTCATCTATTGCTTGAAGACAATCCACTATCATCTTCTCATCACGTGGCAAATCATCATAAAAATTCTCAAAAATCTCATCGAAATATTCTTCCTTTTGTTCCTGCAACTCCTTGTCTCCATAGTCAGGATGATGTAAAAGAAAGTACTTTAATTCTTGGTAGCGTTTAGGCAATTCCTTATAATCTGGCATCAAGACATAGGACGGAATTTCTAATCGTTCTGCAATATATTCTAGTGTTTTTATCGTCGGGCGAAATTCTCCTTTTTCTATCCGCACCAGCTGACGGACTGATAATTCAGACTCATCCCCGCAAAAAACTGGACGACTAAGTCCTTTCTCCTCTCTTAAAAGTCGCACTTTATCCCCTAACTCATTTATCTTGTTCATTCGCCCCTCGCATGATTATTAAAGATTTGATTTTCAAATAAATATATGCGATGATTATACCATTTTTCAAATAGAATTACAAAAAAAGAGACAGGATTTCTCCTGCCTCTAGGCTGATAACAATTATTTACGGCGTCCTGGTCTTTCTTTGTAGCCATAGTAAGAATCTTCGATGATTTCTTGCATATGGTCAACCATTGGAAGACGTGGGTTAGCTGGTGAACATTGGTCTTCGTAAGCAAGGAAGGCCAATTCACGAGAATGTTCTTTCCATTCTTTTTCATCGATTCCTTGTGCCTTGAAGTTCATTTGGATACCTACGCGCTCACCAAGTTCGTAGACAGCTTTTGCGTAAGATTCAACCCCTTCTTCTGGTGTAGAAGCTGGAAGGCCAAGCATGCGTGCGATATCTTGGTATTTTTCATCTGCACGGTAGTAGTTGTACTTAGGCCATGTTGCTGTCTTAGCTGGACGTGTACCGTTGTAGCGAATGACATATGGAAGCAAGATAGCATTTGTACGACCGTGGATTGTGTGGAATTGCGCACCAATCTTATGGGCCATTGAGTGAGAAATACCTAGGAAGGCATTAGCAAAGGCCATACCAGCGATTGTTGAAGCATTATGCATTTTCTCACGTGAGTGGAAGTCTGCATTCTTAACTGAGCTTTCAAGGTTTTCGAATACAAGTTTGATGGCTTGAAGTGCAAGACCGTCAGTGTAGTCGCTAGCCATTTGTGATACGTAAGCTTCAGTCGCGTGAGTCAATACGTCCATACCAGTATCCGCAGCAACAAATCCAGGAACTGTCAATACCAAAGCAGGGTCTACGATTGCCACAGTTGGTGTCAATGAGTAGTCGGCGATTGGGTATTTACGGTTATTTGCTTTATCAGAGATAACGGCAAATGGTGTTACTTCAGATCCTGTACCAGATGTAGTTGGAATCGCGATGAATTTAGTCTTCTTACCAAGCAATGGGAACTTGAAGGCACGTTTACGGATATCCATGAATTTTTGAACAAGGTCACGGAAGTCCACTTCTGGTTGTTCATAGAAGAGCCACATTACTTTAGCAGCATCCATTGGAGATCCACCACCGAGAGCGACAATTGTATCTGGTTTGAAGGCACGCATAATCTCAGTACCACGATTTACAGTTGTGATATCTGGATCTGGTTCCACATCAGCAAAGATTTGGTAAACAACCTTATTGCGACGAAGATCAAGTTGTTCGATGATACGATCAAGGAAACCAAGCTCTACCATGGCATGGTCAGTAACGATCATGACACGTTCAACGTCACGACATTTTTGAAGGTATTGAATTGAATCACGTTCAAAGTATGTTTTTGAAGGAAGTTTCATCCATTGCATGTTATTTCTCCGTCTTCCGACTTTTTTGATGTTCAAGAGGTTAATGGCACTAACGTTATCCCCAACTGAGTTGCGTCCGTAAGAACCACATCCAAGTGTCAATGATGGCAAGAAGGCATTGTAAACGTCCCCGATACCACCGAAAGTAGAAGGTGAGTTACAGATAACACGAATAGCTTTAACAGCTTTACCAAATTCTTTAGTCAATTCTTCGTCAGCTGTGTGGATAGCTGCTGAGTGTCCAAGACCGTTAAATTCAACCATTTGACGAGCCTTAGTAATACCATCTTCACGGCTTTCAGATTTCAAAACTGCGATAACTGGTGACAATTTTTCACGAGTCAATGGCTCATTTTCACCAACTTCTTTACATTCTGCAGCAAGAATGTTTGTTCCTTCTGGAACTGTAAATCCTGCTTGTTCTGCAATCCAAGTTGCTGGTTTACCAACGATGTCAGCGTTCAATTTTGCACCAGCACAGTTTTTGCTGTTTGCTTTGACGCCGAAGCAGAACTCTTCAAGAAGAGCTTTTTCTTTTTTGTTTACAAAGTAAGTGTGGTAAGATTTGAACTCTGCTACAAATTCATCGTAAATTTCTTTATCAATGATAACTGCTTGTTCAGATGCACAGACCATACCGTTATCAAATGATTTAGACATGACGATATCGTGTGCTGCTTGACGGATGTTAGCTGATTTTTCAACATAAGCTGGAACATTTCCGGCACCTACCCCAAGAGCTGGTTTACCACATGAGTACGCAGCCTTCACCATTGCGTTACCACCTGTTGCAAGGATTGTCGCAACACCTTCGTGGTTCATAAGAGCACTAGTTGCTTCCATAGATGGTTCAGTGATCCACTGTACGCAGTTTTCAGGAGCTCCAGCTGCGATAGCTGCATCGCGAACGATACGAGCTGCATGAGCAGATGATTCTTGTGCTGATGGATGGAAAGCAAAGACGATTGGGTTACGTGTCTTCAATGAAATCAATGATTTGAAGATTGCTGTTGATGTTGGGTTTGTTGTTGGAGTGATACCACAAACAACGCCAACTGGTTCAGCGATAAGAGTCAAACCTGTTACATCGTCTTCTTCGATAACGCCAACTGTTTTAGTGTGGCGCATGTTGTTTACTACGTGTTCACAAGCAAACAAGTTCTTAGTTGCTTTGTCTTCAAATACACCACGTCCTGTTTCTTCATAGGCATGTAAAGCCAATTCTCCGTGGGCATCCAAAGCTGCTACTGATGCTTTGGCTACAATGTAATCAACTTGCTCTTGATCCAACTTACGCATTTCTTCAAGGGCAACGAGAGCTTTTTGCACCAACCCATCGACATGCTTTTCAGCAGCGAGTTTCTTTTCCTCTGGTGTCATAGTTTTTTTATCAGCCATATTTTCCTCCATAGCTTTCAAGGATTCAATCCTTTGTTAATTTTTTCACAAGTTTATTATAACGCATTATTTCAACTTTGTAAACAGTTTCATAAACATTTCACAAAGAATTTTTAGCACCTTGTGAAATGTTTGTTATTATCTTTGCTTATTAGCCTTTTTCTTTAAAGTTTGTGAAATTTATTTCAAATATTTTTTTATTTCACAAACTTGCTTGGAAGAGGGACTTGGAAAGAAAGGGATTTGCAGGTAAGCGCTTACTTAAACATTCTAACAATACCTCCTTTGATAAGGAGGCTTTATTTTTGTTGAAAAACGCCTTGTTTAAAAGTCCCTTCATAAACGACTTCTTGTTCTGTTGTTAGTTTCCCTTTTCCTTCAGCTTGACCATTTACAAAATCCCCTTCGTAGGTCCAGCCTTCTTTAGATTGAAAGGTACCTTTTCCGTTGAAGGCTCCATTGTTGAAGCCACCTGTATATTGGTCTCCATTTTGGAAGGTGATGGTACCTTGTCCATTCATTTTACCACGGACAAGACTGCCATCGTAAACAATATTTCCATTATCGAGTTTTAAGACACCTTTTCCGGGAATATTTAGAAAAAAGACGAGTACAGCACAAAAAACAATCGTAACTACTGCCAAAAGCTCTAAACGTGGACGAGTCAGATAGACACGATACTTCTCGTAAAAATTCTTAAGATTTTCCACCTTCACTCTCCTTTTCTAAACGTTCTAGCCAAGCTTGACAGCCCTCTTGAACACGTCGATAGGTTTCTTCAAAATCTCCTGTATACCAAGGATCTGGAACACTTTCAGATGCGAATGAGTAAATCTTATCTTGACAGTCTGCTGGACACATCTGACGTAAGTCAGAAACATTTGAAGCATCCATTCCGATAATATAATCAAAGGATTCAAAATCTTCCTTACTAATCTGAAGCGATGTCTTGCCTTTTTCATAAGGAATCTCATACTCTTGAAAAATCCCTTGAGTTCCCTTATGAATCGGATTGCCATGTTCCCAAGAGGAAGTCGCTCGACTTTGGATTTCATAATTATCTGTCATTGATTTCATAACAAACTCGGCCATAGGGCTACGGCAAATATTTCCCAGACAGACAAAGACTAGTTTTTTCATCCCATTTCCTTTCTTTTACAGAAAAACGGGAGTTCGTGATCCCGCCTTATTTTTCAATTGCGCCTTCGAGTGAAGCTGTTTCTTTCAGCGGCAATACTGTCTTGATAGCAGCTAGTTCAAAAGTCAAGTAAACTCCATCTACATCAAGAACAATCGTTCTCTTCTCAGTATCTACTTCATCGACTGTTCCATAAAGTCCACCGATTGTAATCACTTCATAGCCTTTTTGCAGTTTATTTAAGCTTTCCATACGCTTTTGTGCTTGTTTCTTTTGAGAGCGTTGCGTAAAGAACATCAAGCCCACCATAGCCACAAGAATGATTAAAAATGTATATTGTGATTCCATTATATTCTCCTTTGTCTTTTACATAGGACTACTATATCAAATTTCAGCTACTTTTACAAGATTGTACCTTGCTTTTCTAGTAAGAAAAACCAGAGCTTGCGCCCTGATTTTTAGGATTATTTCAAGTTTTGAACAACTTTTACAAGGTTTTCTACAGTAAAGCCATATTCTGCCAATACTTTTGGTGCTGGGGCAGAGGCTCCGAAGGTATCAATACCTAGAACGGCACCATCAAGACCAACATATTTGTACCAGTTTTGAGTTGCACCCATTTCGACTGCAACACGACGGCGGACTGCATTTGGAAGAATTTCTTCCTTGTATGCTGCATCTTGTTTATCAAAGACATCTGTAGATGGCATGCTGACTACGCGGACTTTTGCACCTTGACTAGCCAATTCTTTGGCAGCTGAGACAGCTAGATTAACCTCTGAACCTGTCGCAATCAAGATGGTATCAAAGTCTGCTGCAGTTTCATAAACAACATAGGCACCTTTTGCAACCTTGTCAAAGTCTGTTCCTTCTTCGACAGTCAAGTTTTGACGTGTCAAGACAAGGGCAGTTGGGGTTTTCTCACTTGTCACGGCAAGGTACCAAGCTGCTTGAGTTTCACGCGCATCTGCTGGACGGAAAACATTTAGATTTGGCATGGCACGAAGACCTGCTAAGTGCTCAACGGGTTCGTGCGTTGGGCCATCTTCCCCTACCGCAATAGAATCGTGGGTAAAGACATAAGTCACAGGAAGACCTTGCAAGGCTGACAAACGGACAGCTGCCTTCACATAGTCAGAGAAGACGAAGAAAGTACCACCGTATACACGAAGTCCACCGTGAAGAGCCATCCCGTTCAAGATCGTTCCCATTGCAAATTCACGAACACCAAACTGAATATTACGGTTCAAGCGATTAGCATCGTCTTGAAGTCCATCAGTCTTGATATAAGTCATGTTTGAGTGAGCAAGGTCAGCTGATCCACCCAAGAAAGTTGGCAACTTAGCAGCTACAACATTCAAGGCATCTTGGCTCGAGTTACGAGTTGCTTGAGAGAAGCCATTTTCTAAGGCTGGGAAGTCTGCTGGAGTCACGTCAACTGGATCATGTCCATCGATGATAGCTTCTACTTCTGCAGCCAATTCTGGATGAGCTTCTTTATAGTCAGCAACTAGTTTTGTCCAAGCTTGATAAGCTGATGCGCCACGGTCTGAAACATGTTCTTTGAAATCAGCATATACTTGATCTGGAATTTCAAATGGTTCGTAGTCCCAACCAAGGGCTTGACGAGTTGCTGCAGTTTCATCTGCTCCAAGAGGGGCACCGTGTACAGCATTAGTTCCTTGTTTGTTTGGAGAACCGTATCCAATAACCGTCTTCACTTCAATCAAAGATGGTTTACCTGAAGCTTTAGCTGTTTCGATAGCAGCATGGATTGCTTCCAAGTCTGTTCCATCTTCAACCAAGGCTGTATGCCAACCGTAGGCATTATAACGGTCACGAACACTTTCTGTAAAGGAATCCTTTGTCTCACCATCTAAGTTGATGTCATTTGAATCATAAAGAACAACCAATTTATCAAGTTTTTGCAAACCTGCGTATGAAGCCGCCTCGCTTGAGACACCTTCCATCAAGTCTCCGTCTCCACAGATAACATAAGTATAGTGGTCAAAGATATTGTAGCCTTCGCGATTGTATTTGGCTGCCAAGAAACGTTCTGCTTGGGCAAAACCAGTAGCAGTTGAGATTCCTTGTCCTAGAGGTCCAGTAGTAGCATCAATCCCTGCTGTATGACCAAATTCTGGGTGGCCTGGTGTTTTAGAACCCCATTGGCGGAAGCTCTTGATTTCATCCATACTGACATCTTCAAAGCCAGAGAGGTGAAGAAGGGCATACAGGAGCATTGAACCATGACCAGCTGAAAGAATAAAGCGGTCGCGGTTAATCCAGTTTGGTTGAGCTGGATTGATACGAAGTTGTTTTGTAAAGAGGCTGTAAGCCATCGGAGCTGCTCCCATAACCACACCTGGGTGACCTGAGTTGGCTTTATTAATGGCGTCAATACCTAGGAAACGAATTGCATTAACAGATAGATTTGACATAGAATTTCCTTTCTATTTGAGGTGATTATTGGATCACACATTCTATTCTACTATTATATGAAAATTATCCGTATCATGCAACATACGGATAACCTCCAAAGAATATTTTTATATTATAGCAAAGCTTTAAATTGAATGTTAGAGTCTTGTTCAAAACAATCATCAAAACCACGTGGATGATGGTATTCTACTAAGTGTTGATCTTGAGGATAAGTGTACTTACCGCCAACTTCCCAGATAAATGGATGGAAATCGTATTGCAAGCGATCTTTTCTCATTTTCCAAAGTTCTAGAATCTCATTAGTAGAAGCCATGAAGTTAGACCAGATATCATAGTGAACTGGGATAATGACTTTGGTACGCAGATTTTCTGCCATACGAAGAAGGTCGATAGATGTCATTTTATCTTGGATACCTACTGGGTTTTCACCATAGTTATTCAAAACAACATCAATTTTAAAGTCTTTACCATGTTTTGCAAAATAGTTTGAGAAGTGAGAATCTGCACCATGATAGATGGTTCCACCTGGTGTTTCAAAGATATAGTTAACAGCCTTTTGAGCCATTTCTTCATCTGTAACAGCTAAGCCAGCAAGTTCACCGCCTGTCTCATCAGCACCGTTCACTGGAAGAGTTACCAAGCAAGTACGGTCAAATGATTCTACTGCATGAATCTTCATATCTTTTAATTCGATAGTGTCACCTGGCTTCACAACGATGATACGTTCTTTTGGAACACCCCATCCTTCCCAGATTCGTCCACAGTGGTAAGGACCGATAAACTTAACATGCTCTAACTTAGGATTGTTGAGAATTGCTGCAGCTGTGTATGGGTCGATATGATCACTGTGGAAATGTGAAACTAAGTAATAGTCTAGTTCGTTGATAGCAAATGGATCGATAACCATTGGCTGAACACGCAAGTTTGGTTGCAACTTACGAACACCTGCCATATTTGCCATTTGGTGCCCACGAACCATATCTTTCACTTTTTTGGTTGATTTTCCACGGTTTGACCAAAGGTCCATGACAACGTTAGCACCACCTGGTGTCTTAATCCAAGTACCACAATTGCCTAACCACCACATGGCAAAGTTGCCTTCAGGTACGACTTCTTCTTCGATTTCTTCGTTCAACCATGTTCCCCACTCTGGGAAAGTAGCTAAAATCCATGACTCTCTTGTAATTTCTTTGACGTTTGGCATATGCTGCCTCCTTTGGATATAATTGTTATCTTTGAGATTAGTATACCACCCTTCAAAACACTAAAAAAGACCAAGAAAAACACAGGTTTGTGTTCATCATTGGACTGTCCTTCAAATATCTTCCAAAAAAGCTTGAACTACTATTTCTTGATTTATAAGTGTTTGAACCTCTTCTTGGAACTTACTAGCCAACTTGCTGTCTACAATATAAGAAGAAATAAGACTAGAAAGATTTTCACTGAAACTTTTGCTCTCATTACGAAATATATTGTGTTTAAGATAGTCTAGCATTTTCAAAATATCTTCTGCTTCAAGGATAGGATTAACCCTTAAAATCGGAAATCTGCTATCCAAATCATCATTAGTAGTAATCACTACATCAACTTGTGCAATATCTTCCACACTCTTAAATTGTTCTGTTGTAAATACAGTGCCAATTTGCTCATTTGGAAAATAAAGTTTGCATTGTTTCAGCAAAAGTCTCGAAACCGCAACACCTTCATCACAAACGAGATAAACTTTTTTCATATTTTTTTGAGACGATGGTGTATACTTTAAAAATCCTCCAATATGAATCGTCAAATAGGCAATATCATCGTCTGTTAGCCGAATAAACCATGCTCCTTCTAAAATTTCCGCAGATTTTCTAGTGACTAAAAATAATTCTCCATACTTGGATCGAATTTGTTTTGTTAGAGGATTTTTAGAAAAAATACCGTAAGTCTTTCTAAATAACAAGGCTTTACAGTGGATCATCAAATTTCTTAACAAATCATCCTTGTTCTCAATCTCCATTCGGATTTGTGATTCAAAATACCAGATAAATTCTTCTAAAGCAAGTTTTAATTGCCGAAAATCATCACTTTCTGCATGAATATCCAAATCTTTACGATAGGAGAGGAGAAGAACAGCTACAAGAGAAACTTCAAGTTCTGACAAAGAAATTTTAAACTTTTGAAACAACCGCTCTCCTAATTTCTTAGATACCTGATACTCTATTCTTTTTCTTATCAAAGAAAATTCTTTCTCTATATCCTGATGTCTTTCTTGATACTGTTCAACATTATAACAGCTTAACAGCAAATAAGGTAGAACCTGCAACATAAAAGTTACTTCATGATGGTTTATTTTCTTCCCTAAATCTTGTTCAACTAAAGGAACCTGTTCCTTAAAAAATTGGTTCATTTCAACAGAAAGCAAACACTCATCATCTAACCTCTCTTTCATCTTATCTTCTAAAATAGATACAAAAGTGGCATTCTCTTCCATAAAAATATGATATAGAAGCGATTGAAGATACTGAATTTTATTAAGAGGGTGGGCATGAAGGTGGTATCCCTGTGACTTGCTCACTTGCAAGGTCACCTGATATTGTTCCAAAGTTAGTTGATAACGAATACTATTCAAATCATTGAGAACAGTATTCCTAGATACCTCTGTTAACTCCATCAATTTTTCAATCGTAATACGTTCTTTAGAAATACCTATCCATAGTAACATTATCATCATACGTTCATGAGCACTCATGATATAATCGTACGAATCTACTTCCGATAATAGTTCACAACAAGCATCTCTCTGCTCTTCCGTTAAGTGAATACCAATTCGTGGAATACTAATGATGTGAAGCGCCTCGTCACCCAGAGCAGCATTGATTTTGTCAATGTGATAATAAATTTTCCTTCTTGACTCTTTCAAATCTTTCGAAATCGCCATAATCGTTTTGGACGTTTCTTGATCCATCAAATATTGAAGCAAATCACAACTTGCCTTATCCAGTACCATATTTCATACTCCTCTATCAATCAACTGCCTTGAAAACAACTTTATAATAGTATCACATTCACTAACGCATTTCAATTATCAACAGTAGTCTCTTAATAACGAATACTTACAATTACAAAAGCGAGGCTTGGATCGAAAGGTCCTAGCCTCTTTTCAATTCAATTTCTTATTTCTTTTGACCATAATAAGCATTTGGTCCATGCTTACGTTGGTAGTGTTTTTCTAGAATGTACTGGGGAGCAGGTTCAACTCTTGGATTGATTTGTTCTGTAAAGCGATTCATCTTTGATACTTCCTCTAGTACGACAGAGTGATAAACAGCATTCTCTGGATTTTTGCCCCAGGTGAATGGACCGTGATTGCGTACAACAATTCCTGGTACTTCAACCGGGTTAAGTCCGCGACGTTCAAACTCTTCTACGATAACCAGGCCAGTATCTTTTTCATAGGCCACTTCTACTTCGTCCTTGGTCAAACTACGGGCGCAAGGGATTGAACCGTAGAAATAGTCTGCATGGGTTGTTCCGTAGAAAGGAATATCACGACCTGCCTGAGCCCAACCAACAGCTTCTGTCGAATGAGTGTGGACTACACTACCAATTTCTGACCAAGCCTTATATAACTGCACATGAGTTGGAAGATCAGAAGATGGTCTTAAATCTCCTTCTAGAACTTGGCCATCCAAGTCCGTCACCACCATGTTTTCAGGTGTCAATTCGTCATAATCCACGCCTGATGGTTTGATAACAATGACACCGAGTTCGCGATTGACTTCCGATACATTTCCCCAGGTAAATTTAACAAGTCCATGTTTTGGTAATGATTGATTGGCATTACAGACTCGTTTACGCATATCGTTTATTACTTGATTCATCTTACATCAAACCTGCTTTCTTAATTAGTGGGTAGAGAAAAGCTTGGGCCTCTTGAATGGCTGCGCGGGTTTCTTCTACAGTTTCACAATTTTCAGACCACATTTCGATTAGGAAAGGTCCATTATAATTGGTTTGTTTTAAAATATCGAAAGCTTCTTCCCATTTGACACAACCTTGCCCAAAAGGTACATCTCGGAACTGGCCCTTTGAATTTTCTGTCACTGCATAAGTATCCTTGAGATGGAGAGCTGCGATGGCATGATGCCCAAGATAAAATTCACTGTAGACATCATTATGCCATGCAGACACATTACCAATATCTGGATATACAAAAAGGTAGGGAGAGTCAATATCCTTTTCTACAGCCAAGTATTTTTCGATACTATTGATAAAAGGATCATCCATAATTTCAATAGCAAGTACCACCTGAGCTTCTTCAGCCCAGTCACAGGCTTTTCTCAAATTTTTGATAAAACGTTGGCGTGTCTGGGGTGACTTTTCCTCATAGTAAACATCGTAACCAGCTAGTTGAATCGTACGAACTCCCAAATCTTGAGCTAATTCGATACATTTTTTCATGAGTTCTAGAGATTTTTCCTCTAGAACTGGATCACTTGATCCCAATGGGTAGCGACGATGGCCTGAAAAACAAATAGAAGGAATACGAACACCAGTTTCATAGATTGCTTTGACAACTTCCAAGCGTTCTTCCTTACTCCAGTCAAGTCTTGCTAAACGCTCGTCACGTTCGTCAATAGACATCTCGACAAAATCAAAGCCTAACTCCTTTGCAAAATTTAAACGTTCTAGCCAAGTAAAGTGTATCGGGGTTGCCTTTTCATAAATTCCAATTGGACGTACCATGGTTTACCCCCAAATTCGTTTAATTTCATCCTTGAAGGCACGCGCTGCTCCTGCTGGATCCGCAGCCTCTGTAATTCCACGACCTGCGATAAAGGTAAAGACATCAACATCTTCAAAGAGTTTGAGAGTATCTACATCTAGACCACCTGTTACAGATACACGGAAGCCCATGTCAATGAGTTTTTTAACCTTATTAAGGTCTTTTTCACCCCAAGTTTCACCAGCAAGAAGAGCATCACGAGATTGGTGATAAATAGCTTGTGAGATACCTGCATCTAGCCAAAGCTGAGCTTGTTCAAAAGTCCAATCGCCATAAAGCTCGATCTGGATTTCGCCTCGTTCTCCTCGTTCAGTCTTGATAGCCTTTAAAGCTGCTTCCATAGTAGGGATGGTTGCACAACAGATACAAGTCATCCAGTCTGCTCCACGAACCGCATTATTTTTAGCAACTGTTCCACCAGCATCAGCACATTTTGTGTCTGCCACAATAATCTTATCTGGGAAAAGACTACGCAAGACTTCAACCAGCTCACTTCCAACTTGAAGCAAGCAAACAGTTCCAGCTTCGATAATATCTACTTCCTGACCAACAGAAACAGCTGCTTTAATCGCTCCTTGCAAGTCTGAATGGTCTAATGCAACTTGTAAATTAGGTATTCTTTTTGTCATCTCTTTATTCCTCTTTCTAACTTTCCAAATCCAATCCTTCGAGATAAGGGCTATCCTTAGATTCTTCAATCATAGCCAAGACATCTTCTTTAGTCTGGCAAGCCTGTAAACGTGCAATAGAATCTTCTAATTCAAACAGGGCAATGATTTGTGGAATGGCTACACTTGTGTGAATTTTCGAGCTTGTTGCTGCTAGTGCCAACAAAACAGATACCTCTTTCCCATCTGAAAATACAACAGGATTTTGTAAGGTAATCAATGAAAAAGCATCACTTTGCACACCAGCTTCAGGTCTAGCGTGGGGCATAGCCATACCTGGCATCAAGATATAGTAAGGGCCATACTCTTCAGTCGATTCAATGATAGCATCGTAATACTCTGGCAAAATTGCCCCACTTTCAATCAAGGGGTCTACTGCTACCTTGACTGCTTCTTTCCAATCGTAAGCCTCTAAACCTAGTCGGATCGAGTCATTGTCAATTAAAGATTGTTTTAAATTCATATCTGCCTCCTTTATTTAAAGAGGGAGAAGGACAGAAACGATAACTCTCAGTTTCTGTCCAGCCCCCTCCAACCTTTTACTGTAGTGCTTGACTGAGTTTTTCAGTGATTTCTTTATCATCCATCAAGTTGTCAAGCCCAATTAACTTCCCATTAGTTCGCCCTTCCAATTCTTGAATCAAATGAAGAGAAGCGATTACGATGTCATATCCTGCTGCTAAACCTTTAGCTTCACCGACACTGCATGAATTGACTGTAAAATCTGTTTGATTAAGCTTACGGAGAGCATTTTCAACCTTCATCTTGATAACCATTGATGAACCCATTCCATTTCCGCACGCTGCTAATACTTTAACCATTTTATTTCTCCTTTTCTAGATACTAAGCTTCTTCTTGAACTTCACCGTTGTAATATTTCTCTTTATCTTTTGCTTTGGCAAATTGAAGTTGAGGAATAACAAGCAAGAAGAGACACACAAGTACATAACCAACAATACCAAGGTATTTGAAGATATATCCAAATCCAAGCCATGGGAATTCAAAGTCGATATTTCCATGGTAACCACCATAAGATGCTAAATCAAGAAGAGCTACACAGAGAGCTCCTAAAGCAACTTGGAGAACACCTGAGATGAAGGATAGGATAACAGCCGCTTTCCATCCGCCGCGTTTATCAGCGTAGACCGCAATGGCTGCATTGTCAAAGAACACTGGTACAAATCCTGTAATAATAAGAATCGGATTTTTAAAGACGATGAGCAAGACAATTGTGATCAATTGACCAATCAAACCAAAGGCAAATCCAGACAAGACAGCGTTTGGAGATCCAAATCCATAAGAAGCTGCAACGTCAACCGCTGGGAATGAACCTGGCAACAATTTGTTTGAAATACCTTGGAAGGCGTTTGTCAACTCAGATACGAACATGCGGACACCTTGCATCAAAACGAACAAGTAAACTGAGAAGGTAAAGGCTGTTTGAATAATGTACATAAAGAAATCTTGTTTAGCAGGATTGAATAGAGTTCCTGAAGTGATGACTTCTTTATTAGACATA
Source organism: Streptococcus mitis SK597 (assembly GCF_000148545.1). GTDB lineage: Bacteria > Bacillota > Bacilli > Lactobacillales > Streptococcaceae > Streptococcus > Streptococcus mitis_C. Next base: position 21,957 of record NZ_AEDV01000089.1, read on the forward strand.
ATGTCTGGACCCAAGATTAAAAGAATGGCTCCGAAGAATACGAGCATCAAGGTAGCAGATGCAACAACTGTATCGTGGAAGATTGAGAGGAACTTAGGTAATTTAAGATTGTCTAAACTTTCTTCTTTCTTACCAAAGCGTCCTGCTATTTTATCTACAAACCAGATTGCAAATTGCTGTTGGTGACCAATCGCAAATCCGCCACCACCAGTCAAGCGTTGAGTTGCTTCAACAGTCATATTTGAACTAACTGCCCAGTAAAGTCCACAAATGATACCGATTGCCGCTGTACCATAAGCATTGCGCAATTGTGGGACTAAGAATAGAACCATAAGAGATACGGTTGCAGCTTGTTGTACCATGATGTGCCCAGTAATAAAGAGGGTTCTTACCTTCGTAATCTTGCGAAGAGCTACAAGCAAGATATTTATTCCAAAACCAATCAATAGAGCTGTAGTTGCAGTCCCGACAAAATCTGGAAACTCTGCTGCAATTTTGTTGTTTGCTGCAGCCAGTCCAAAGTAAGGGTCGATAACCGCTGCACCAATTTGGAATTTGTAGTTAAGGGCTGCTAAGATCGGACGGAAGGTTGTAACCAAACCACCTGCACCCACATTGAGCAACATATACCCTACTGTTGCTTTAACAAACCCTGAGAAAACGTCGTGGGCAGGTTTTTTCAAAAGTGCGTATCCTATCAACACCAATAAACCTACGAAAAATGCGGGATTCTGCAAAATATTGCTAGAAAACCAATTTAGAACACTTGAAATGACTTCCATAATTGTTCTCCTTTTGAATTGTTTTTGTAGGTTTATTATATAATTTGAAAGCGTAAACAAAAAGACCAAGAATTACACAGCGGACTGTTCACTCTTGGACTGTATGATTTATGATATTTTAATGATTAGTTTAGTTTCTCGTAGCTAGATAAAATGGAAGAATTTTATCATAAGATTTCAGTAGGGCTTCTACGATTTCTTCTTCAGATGAATTCTCTGTTATAGGGACATCTATTTTAACTAACACTTTTCGGACTTCCTGATTGGATAGTTTATTTCTTAAAATTTGACGATTTTCTTCGTTCGCCTCCCATCTTTGACATTGACCATCTGAGTAGGCTAGATAATAAATTCCTTTAACGGTTGGAATTTCTAAAACCTTGGCCTGTTTGCCTAGAGTTTGCTCATCCTTCTTGCGCTCGATGAAACTGACTTCTAGTGAGACTCCAAAATCAGAAGAGCTTCCATACAAACGAAGAGCCATCATAGGTTCTGTCACTTGTCCGTCTCTCTGTAGATAAACCCAAAAATGTGGTCGTAAACGTTGCGCCTGATTCATCCACTGGCTAGTCTGTTGAAGTTGCCATTCTGGATGGCTTGCTTGAAAGGCTTTAGCCAGTTCTGTAAAAGCCTTTCGTGCCTCTTGACCTTTGTGGCGCAATTCCAGCATCTTCTCTCGCTCATCTCCAGACTTATCCGGATTACGATACTGCAAACCAGCAAAGTCTAGATAGTCTCTTATCTTATTCAACATTAATTTAATCTCCTCTAGCTAGCAAAAAATCAGGAGAACCCTGATTTTACTTATTCTGTATCTACGACAACATAACGATTTGGCTCATCACCCTCAGAGTAACTGGTCACGCCATCCATACGTGAAATAATACGATGAATAATCTTGCGTTCGCTATTCGACATTGGATCTGTCTGATGACTGCGCCCTTCTTCTAAAACACGAGTCGCCAATTTTTGCGCATAGGTCTGCAAGACTTCTGCACGGTGTTCAACATAATCATTGACATTAATAGTGATATAGAAGGTTCTTGAATAGCGGTTGTAAAGATAATTTTGAGCCAACAGTTGCAAGGCCTTCAAGACTTTACCATGGTAGCCGATAATACGACCTGGTTCGTTGGTGTCAATTTGTAAATTGATGCTACGACGGTTATAGTCATTTGAAAGTGTAGCTTCAACATCCATGTCATCAATAATCGTTTGAACATAAGTCGTTACTTCCGTAGCTACTTGTTCAATATCAAAGCTCGGTTCAACTTTCAAGCCCAAGTCTTCTAGTTCTTGACTTTCAGTTTGCTCAGTTTGGCTTTCAATAATAGGCGTTTCTACTTCTCCTTCGAGAGCAGTTTCTTCAAGTTGTAATTCATTTAAAATCTCAATATGCCCAGTTTCTTCTAAGATAGTGCTGGCATGTCTTTCATGTTTTAAGATTTCAGCCTTGACTTCATCAGAAATACCTTGACCTTCCTCTTCAATCTTTTTAATTGCCTCTACAACATGACCCAAATCAACCGTTGCTTCACTGACTGTTTTAACAGGCTCATTCAAATCATTGATTTGTTTTGGAACTCCCTTTACAGCTTGTTGGTTTGCTTTTACAACTGTCGTTTCACTAATAGCTTCAATATCAACTTGGGCTGGTTTTTTACCAAATAAACCAAGAAATCCATTTTTTTCGCGAGAAATGACTTTGATGTGAGCCTTCATTCTTGGAATATCTAACTCTTTCAATCCTTTCTGGATTGCTTCTTCAACAGTTGAACCTGTAAATACTACCATTACCAGATCCCTCCTTATTATTTCGTTTTCTGAGCCTTTTTCTTGGCTTTTCTTTTTCTATTTTCCAAATCTTTCTGTGCCTGAACTACCGCCTCGCGCTCTGCAATAATCTTGAATGGATTGTTCAAGAAATAGGTTTGCAAGACTTGATAAGCATTGGACACTGCCCAGTAGAGCGCTACTCCGCTCGGAGCATAAACCCCAAAGATAAAAATCAAGACTGGAATCCCGTACATCATCGCAGTCGTAGCACCATTACGCTCAGACAAGGCTTTGTTGGACAACCAAGTACTTAAAAAAGTAAATACTGCTGCTAAAATCGGAAGAACAAGGGTTGTATCCACACCACCAAGGTTAATCCATAAGAAATGACCCGTCTTTAAAAAGTCAACTCTCGATAGAGCTTGGAACAAGGCCAAGATAACCGGCATCTGAATCAAAATCGGCCAAAGAGAATCTGACTGTCTGACACCCATTTCTTTAAAGACTTTACGCATTTCTTGCTCTAGCTTGGTTCTGCTTTCCATATCTCGACCTGGATATTGTTCTCTAAGCGCCTTAATGCGTGGTTGAGCTTCCTGCATTTTTCTGGAAGCTACCATTTGCACCTGAAATACAGGCAAAAGCAGTGTACGAATCAAGACCGTAAAGAGAATAATCCCCACTCCGATACTGATATTAAACGATAAAAAGCGAATAATTTCTGCAAAGGAGTAAACAAATTTACTCCAAAAATCAGCCGAATTGGCTGTAATATCGCTAGTTGTCCCATTAGTCGCACAAGCTGTCATGATTAATAGAGACAGTCCTAGCAAACTAGTCAACTGTAGTTTCTTTTTCACTCCCATTTCCTTCCTGGTAAATCTTTGATAATTTTAATACGTGGAGTAGATTTTTCTCCATCTCTGCGTATCCCAAGGTTTCGACTCCTTTTCGAGCAATGACAACAAAGTCGACATCTTCTACCAGACTCCCTTTTGCATTCTGGATAATATGTCGAATTCGTCGCTTAATTTGATTTCTAGTGACGGCATTCCCCAGTTTTTTGCTAACTGATAGACCTACTCGAAAATGGTTTTTCTGGTTTTCTAATTGGTAGACAACAAATTTGCGATTAGCAAAACTTGTTCCCTCCTTGAAAATCGCCTTAAAATCTTTCTCTCTTTTCACACGAAAGTTTTTCTTCAAAACTCAACTCCATCTATTAAATTACTACTATTATACCATATTTTTCAAAAAAGCCAATCATAGCAAGGTTTGGGACAATTTCATCAGAAAAAGAAGCTGGAAAAATCACTTTCCCAACTCCTTGTACGGAATATTTTTACTAGTTTTACTTATTTTTTCAAGCGTTCAACGTCACGGGCAATAACTAGCTCTTCATCTGTTGGAATAACCAATACACGGATCTTCGCTGCCTCTGTTGAGATGTCTCCTGTCACACCAAAGACGTTCTTTTCTGGATCAACATCACAACCAAACCAAGAGATACCTGAGATAACATCTTCACGCACATTTGCAGCATTTTCACCAATACCTGCTGTGAAGATAATAGCATCTGCTCCATTTAAGACTGCAAGGTATTGACCGATATGTTTTTGGATACGATCAACATACATTTCATAGGCTAAAGTGGCATCATGATCCCCTTCTTCCATAGCAGCAATCACATCACGCATATCACTAGATTTACCTGAAACCCCCATCAGTCCTGATTCACGATTAAGGACGCGACTAATGTCTTCAGGCGTGTTAAAGTCCCCTGTATATTGCATTAAGTAAGGAATGATAGCTGGGTCAATATCCCCTGTACGAGTACCCATCATCACACCACCAAGTGGAGTGAATCCCATTGAAGTATCGACAGATTGACCACCCTTAATAGCTGTAATAGAAGCACCATTACCGATGTGGCAAGTAATCAATTTCAAGTCCTCTAATGGACGGCCCAAGAGTTTTGCTGCTTCTCCTGCTACAAACTGGTGGCTTGTACCGTGGGCACCATATTTACGAACCTTGTTTTCTGTGTAATATTTTGTTGGTAGAGGATAGCGATAAGCTTTCTCTGGCATAGTTGTGTGGAACGAAGTATCAAAAACAACTACACTGGTAATGTCTGGCAACAATTCCTTGAAGGCACGAACACCTGCTGCATTGGCTGGATTGTGGAGAGGAGCCAACAAGCTCAACTCTTCAACTTTTTCTAAAACATCTCCCTCAACGACTGTTGATTCTTTGAAATATTCTCCACCTGCAACAACACGGTGTCCAACACCAGTAATCTCATCATAAGCCTTGATAATATCGAAACGAATCAAGTCATCCAATAAGATTTTAACAGCTTGTGTATGATTTTCAATATCCAAAATTTGTTGTTCAGAACGGCAGTCAAATTTTACAGTTGAAATTGAATCTTTCAAACCGATACGTTCAATCAAACCTTTCGCCAATACTTTTTCTTCTGGCATTAAGTATAATTGCCATTTCAAACTTGAACTTCCTGCATTGATTGCAATTGTTTTTGTCATAACAAGACTCCTCTTTTAAGCGTTTTCATCTATTATAACAAAATCTATTTTATATTTCAGTACCTTGAGTCTATTTTTGAAAATTTTCTTTAAATTTCATTAAAACACTTGCATCTTGCAAGCTAGCAAGTGGATAAACAAAGGGTTCTACTGCTATTTCACTTTTCTTCTGTAAGATAAAAATCGTCTTGGATTGTTTAGCATTAGCAAAGAGATTTTCAGGCAAACTAATCATGGCAGTCAGATTTGCCTCCTCTTTCAACCAGCCTTTCAACAAATCACTTTGAGGACTGGTCAACAAATCACTCGGAGCTAGAAAAATAGCGTATCCATCTGACTTGAGATACTTAAGTCCTTGTTCCATGAGCAAGTGATGGGCATAAGTATGTTCTTGGCTAGAAGCAACTTGATGGCGCGACGCAACGGCATCATCAGGATAATAGCCGACAGGTAGGTCGCTGACGACCACGTCGCTTTCTTTGAGCATTTGTGGACGAACGGCATCTCCTTGGACAAAGCCAGCCTGCAAACCAATTACATCTGCCATGCTAGCTGCCAAATCAATCAGCAAATCATCCACTTCCATTCCCAAGTAATCCACCTTTTTATCAAGCGAGGTCAAGAAAGTAGCGCCCAAAATTCCCATGCCAGAACCCATTTCGAGAATAGTGATTTCCTCCTCTTTAAACAACTCTTCCACAATAAACACCAAAAGTAAGGCAATAGCATCCGGTGTAAACTGGTGATTGGCCTGTAGGGGCTCTGTCTGCCCAGCCTTCATCAAGAGAAACTGGTAGGTCTTGAGCCATTCTTCTTTGCGTAGCGCTAAACGTTTAAGGGCCTGATTGTTCTCTTTGACCTGCTCTAGCTCAGTTTCTCCATCCAGATAGATGCTGTTTTGCTCCACCAGGGCGTCATAAAAGTTGGTCGCCAAATCACTTTGAATGACTTGGACATTCTCTAGTAAATAGGTATAAGCTTGTTCAATTTTTTCAAAATCCATATTCCTATCTTATCAAATTTCCCTTCTTTTTTCCATCCTTATAGAAAAATCACTCCCTGACTAGGCGAGTGATTTTTGGGCTACTGTTAAAAAGAGTTCTGAGTAATTTCCTTGAAACAGGTCTTCAGCGCTATAGAGAATCTGACTATGCACAGATGAAAAACCAAACTGGGCTAGCTTGTTTTCCAGTTCAACCAATTCAAATCCATGATGGCTAGCTTCTGTCTTGGTAAAATCAGCAAGTAAAAGTTGTCCATTTTCTCTCAGATGTTGATGAAACAGTGAGAGAGCCGCATCCAAATCAGGCATATGATGAAGAACCCGACAAACAACAATGAGATCAAACTCTTTCTCCAAGGGTTTTTCCAGTAAATCTCGCTCCAAAAACTGGATATTCTTGATGTCTTGCTGCTCCGCTTTCAAACGAGCTTGCTCCAGCATTTTCTCCGAAATATCTACAAGAGTGACGAACTTGGCTTGTTTTGCCAGAGGCAAGGTTAACAGACCCGTTCCTCCACCGAAATCCAAAATTTCTTTGTCTGATAGAAGATCAATCTGTTTCTCGACTGCTTGACAAACCAAGTTTGCAAGGAAGATGTTTTTAGGGGAATCGAAAGTTTCTGCTTTGTGGTTAAAATCATGTTTCATATCTTTAGTTTAGCACAAAGTAGTTTGATTGGCTAGGAATTCTCTTTCTTTTCTGATTTTTTCTTCTCCACTTTTTCGCTTGAATCGGTCGCTACCTCTTCCTTTTTATCTCTTTTCTCTTCTTTTATTTTGACGGAAGGAAAGATGAATTCATATTGACTCTTAGACGAACGAACCCTTGTCACCAAGCTTGTTTTCTTGTTTTGATAACTCACCTGACCCAGATTAAAGGTCTGTTCCCCACTTTCCTTATCAACCTTATCTTTGGTTCGCTTGGCCATGGCAAAAGCAATCAGCCTTTCTTTATTTAAAGCATAGTCTCGATGGTGGGCGACTTGTCGGTTCAAGTAAAATTGTAACAAAAGACTAAAGATGGCTGCCATGGTGACTGCATAGAGGAGAACACCTGCCTTAACTTTTTTCTTTTTCCACACGATAGATGAACTCCCTTTCTAAGCCTTTTTGAAACTGGAAATGAAAGCGCACCAGTTGATTGTCCTCTATAATCTGAGCGGATTTGAGGCCATAAACCATCGGCTGATAACCCCGTCCACTGGCATCTGTTTTCCGAAAATCATCTGATTTTGACTTACCGATGGCGATGTCCTTACCATCCTGCTTCATATAGAGGCGATTGCCCTCCACTTTTTCGAACTGTGAACGGTCTAATTCTGTCTCCAGCTGATCCACAAACAAGAGCCACTCTTTTTGCTCGCTTTGTTGCTGGTAGCGAACTTCTGAAATGAGGAGCTGACTCATGGCTTGAAAGAGAAGTAAGCTTCCACTGATGACAATGAGGGCAATCAAGGATTCCAACAAGGTAAAAGCCTTGACCTTATGGCTCTTTGATAGCCAACAACTGTTCTGAACCATGATAAACCTCCAATCCCTTTTCACTAGAAAACACCTGAATCTCAACTCCGTTTACGTTTACCTGATTTTGACCTGTCTGCAGTGCCATCTTAGCTACCCTCAAGACTTCTTCCTTTTGCAAGATTTTTGCTTCTTCTTGTCTATTTTTCTGAATTTGTCCCAAAAGGAGAGTAGCAATACTGGCAAAGATAGCTAGAGCAACTACTGCTTCTAGTAAAATTACTGCCCTAATTTTTTGTTTCCTTAATGCGTTTAATTTTTCCATTTCCTAGATATAATTGATAGCGAATCGCTCCTTTACTGGTCTGAAATTCAACCTTAGCCAGGGACGAATTGCCCCCAGCTCGGTCAAATGTGATACTTTGTCCCAATGGTGCTTGAATTCCTTTAGGAACTGTCAACTTTTGACTGCCATTGCTGATCGTCTGACCATCTAAGTTTAGACTAGTCTTTTGCTGACTGGCTACACTGCGTTTTTGGGTTTCCCGATAGAGTTCTTCAAATTCCATAAAGAAAATCTGCTCCTCTACCGCTGCAAAAGTGGACTGAACAGAACCAGACAAGCCCAAGGCAAGGATACTCACAATACCCAAAACCAAGAGACTTTCAAGCATGGTAAAGGCCTTAATCATTGACTGTACGATTTTTTCCTCCATTTTTTGTATAGTATTCTTTATAGGCTTTAGCCTGTTCTTCTGTGATTCGCCCATCTGCTTGTAACTTGCTTAGACTAGCATCTTCATTTTTATCTAAGCTATAAAGCTCTGCCTGGCTTTCCACCACCTTAACAACAGCAGCTTTTCCTTTGTCATTGACCGCCTCTTTTTGCTTGGTCAAATTAGGTACAAAGAGCAAGAGAAGCACGCTGATGATGAGCAAGACCACCAACATTTCCACAAGCGTGAAAGCTTTAACCTTAGCTTTTTTCAAGAATGTCATCATTTTTTTCATGTTAAAAATTTACCTCCATATTTTGATACATGGGCATAAGCATTGCCGCATAAAGTAAAACGATAATCAGTGCCACAAAGATAAAGACTAGTGGCTGCACCAGATTCATGGTACGATTGACTCGGGTAAAAAAAGCTTCCCAAGTTTTTTCAGCATAGATTTCCAACTCACTCCCCAGCTTGGACTTGACTTCCCCATACTCGATAATGAGGCTCAACTCCTTCTTAAAGAAAGGATAGGTTGCTATGGTTTGAGAAAATTCGCGGCCACTTTGTAGGGATTGAGCTAGGTCTTGACCGATTTCTTTAAAGAGCTGAGAACCTTGTTCCTGCATGATTTGAAAAATCTGCGTCAGTTCCATCCCCTGCGAAACCATATTACCCCATTCACGCGCATAATAGGCTGTCAAATAGGTCTGCACAAAGATTCCAAGAAAAGGAATGCGTGCTAGGATAGAAAAGACGCGCATCTTAGAACTTCTTTTATAGAAAGTTAGTGCTAAAAGGGCAAGTATGGAAACAAACCCCACCATTCCTAGAAAGATTTGTGGCAGATTGCCGATAATTTGAGTGGCAATATTGCTACTATCCAGTTGTGGTAGTAGGTAGTTCCGTAGCCCCAGCATGATTAAGAGAAGAAATCCCAGCAAAATCAAGGGATAGGTCGCTACTTCAATTAATTTTTTCTTGACTTTGGCAAGATTGTCTAGATACTCTTCTATCTTTCCCAAACTCAGGTGGAGATTTCCATGAACTTCAGCTAGGGATAACTGAGTGACAATAGCATTTGAAAATCCCAAACTTTCCATCATTTCTGAGAATGATTTCCCCTGAGACAAGTCTGTACGCATCTGGGTCACACACTGCTTATCCAACAAAGCACTCCTATCTAAAAAGGAGATGGTCTCCACCAGATGAAAACCGCTGGAAAAGAGATTGTTAAACAAGGTAATAATATTTTTTTGCTTAGCTGTAGCTAATTTTTTCCGTTTCAGCTTGAAGGCTTGTGATATGTCCATCTTTAAGAAGCTGATCAATCTGTTCATTCCAGCTAGTTGGCTGGTGTTCTTGATAGTCTTTGTTTGCAAAGTCAACGATTCCTCCTCCCCCGATTAATCTTTGATAGCAGACGCCTTGCAGAACGACTGCCAATTCCTCCTCACTCACACCCAACTCCAGCAGGCGCTCATAAACACCTCGAATACTCTTGGCGTGAATGGTTGAAAAGACTGTCGCCCCTGTCAAACTAGCTCTGACCACTGCACGCGCCGTTTCGCTGTCACGAATTTCTCCGATAATCAAGAGATCTGGTCGATGACGCAAGGAAAGTTTGATTAGATTTTCATAGGTCAGCCCAATCGCCTCATTCAACTGCAACTGGAGCATGTCCTCCTGCTTGATTTCGACAGGATCTTCTATGGACATGACTTGCTGTCCTTTAAAGAGTGACTTGGCCAATTCATGCATCAAGGTCGTCTTACCACTCCCAACCGGGCCAGCAAAAAGATAGAGTCCCCGTTGCCTGTACTGCTTGCCTAATTCTTCAATATCCTGAAACCAAAAATGCAAATCCTGCTCCTCATCATGTAACAAGCGAATAACTAAACTCTCATGCCCCCGATAATCGCCTACAGTAGATAAACGTAGGGATGCCATCTTCTGATCATAGGAATAGTCGCAGGAACCAAGCTGACTACGTCTCTTTTCTCCAACATTCATACCAGCTACAAACTTAAAGTGACTGATGACGGCCGCAAACTTTTCAAAATCATAACAACCGATTTTACAGCGCTCGTCTCCTATTCTCATATGAAGTTCATAAGCGTCTAACTTAGGAACAAAATAAATATCTTGCGCTCCTTTTTTCCGAGCTGAACGAATGATTTCTTGTGCAATTTCTTGAACCATACTTACCTCCTCACCTATACTATTCGCAAAGAGTTGGAAAAAATAAAAAAGCAACTCCAAAAAAGTTACTTTTTCTCTATTTTAATTTCATACGGCAAGAACGGTGCCTTTCCTTACCAGTTTGTTTTTCATAGCCTGGGCGTAGTTTTTCATCTGGGATAACCTGCTCATCCTGCAAAAGAGCCAAAGAATGGTATTGTTGTAAATACTCATCACATTCATCACACCAGCGTTGGTCTTCTGGGTCCCAAAAAATGGTCATCAAATCACTTCTACTTTTATAAAGAGGCGATTCTTGCTCCAATCGAAACCAGCAAGTTTTGTAGTATTTGAGAGCATCATAATACTGGTCAAATTTTCTACTTGCTACAATATCTTCTTCCCAACCTTCTAAGAACCACCAAGGTTCAAAATCTCCGTACATTTCTATAACACGATACATATTCATTCATTCCTTTGTACCGTATATTATAACCAATTCCGCCAAACAAGGAAAGAAATATGCTCATTTCTTAATTTTTTGATAAAAAATCCAGCCATCTGATAGATGACTGAATTTCTATTTGCTTATGTTCCAAAATCTTTTTAATACCTAGGCTTCAGAAATATCGTTTTCAATAATGACTTTGATTGCATGGTGGTCTGCTGCTTTACTGAAAACTTCATAGGCTTTTTCAATTTCACTTAGTTTGAAATAGTGAGTTACCAATTTTTCTGGTTCAATCTTATGACTTTCAAGAGCTTTCAACAATTGTGGAGTTGTATTTGTAGATACCAAACCAGTTGTTACATTGATGTTGCGAATCCAAAGTTTATCCAAATCGAATTCAACTGGTTTACCATGTACACCACAGTTGGCAACTGTTCCGTCTACACCGATAATCTTTTGACAGAAATCAAATGTTGCAGGAATACCAACAGCTTCGATAGCAACATCTACACCACGACCATCTGTCAAATCATAAATTTCTTTAATGGCTTTTTCAGGGTCTGAAGAATTAACCTTATGAGTCGCACCAAATGATAGGGCAGTTTCCAAGCGGTTATCGTCTAAGTCCACCATAATCAATTTAGCTGGTGAATAGAATTGAGCTGTCAAAAGAGCAGCCAATCCAACTGGTCCTGAACCAATAATGGCTACGCTGCAACCAGGTTCGACTTTCCCTTTCAAGACACCAATTTCATATCCAGTAGGCAGAATGTCTGATAGCATAACCAAGGCCTCATCCGACAAGTCTTCTGGAGTATGGTAAAGAGTGTTATCTGCATGAGGGACACGTAGGTATTCAGCCTGCATACCATCAATCAAGTGACCGAAAATCCAGCCCCCTTCGTCTTCACAGTGGGCATAAATTCCTTTTTTACAGTAGTAGCATTTACCACAGGCACAGACACAAGAAATCAAGACCTTGTCGCCTTTTTTGAAGTTAGAAACTCCTTCCCCAACTTCTTCAACAATCCCAATCCCTTCATGACCAAGAATGGTACCACTTTGGCAAGCGGGAACATCCCCTTTGATAATATGGAGGTCTGTTCCACAAATAGTGGTTTTTACGATACGCACAATAGCGTCTGTCGGCTTGCGAATAACTGGTTTGTCTACATCAACAAAAGAAGCAAGTCCTGGTTTAACATAAGTATAGGCTTTCATAAAGCACTCCTCCTTTTTTTTATTTGTACTATTTATAATATAATTGTAAACCTTTTCATTTACTTGTTCAAGCTTTTTTGTGATATTTTTAACTTTTTTATTTACCGGTAAAGTAATATAGATAAAAAAGCAGAAGCTAATCTCTAACTTCTGCTTTTTCTCTTATGCTTGATAACGTTTCACACCGTCTAGGTAGGTTGCTACCAATTCCAAATCTTTATCTAAAACAATAAAATCTGCATCATAACCTTCACGAATTTGTCCACAGACATCGTCAATATTAACAGATTTTGCTGGGTTAAGGCTAGCCATCATGACCGCTTCGTGTGGATTTGCAATACCCCACTCGACTACATTTCTCATACCATCTTTAAGTTTGAGGATAGAACCTGCCAAATTACCAGTAGATTTGAGACGTGCAGTTCCATTTGCTACTACAACAGGGAATTCTCCCAACATATAGTCACCGTCTTCAAGCCCACCAGCTGTCATACAGTCCGTAATAAGAGCGATGTTTTCTGTCCCCTTTTGCTTAAGTAAAATCTCACAAGCTTTTGGATCTACGTGATAACCATCACAAATCAATTCTGCGTAAGTATGTGGGAGCTCATACATAGCTCCTACCATACCTAGTTCGCGGTGTGTTAAACCACGCATCCCATTATAGGCATGTACCCATACACTAGCTCCAGCATCAACTGCCTTCTTAGCTTGTTCAAATGTCGCATCTGAGTGTCCAAGTGCAACTGTCACACCTTCACCTGTAATAGTACGTACAAAATCTTCCACTCCATCACGTTCTGGTGCAATAGCGATTTTATTTAGCATCCCTTTTGCAGCATCCTGCCAAGAATGAAACTCCTCAACACCCGGGTCTCTCATATAAGTTGGATTTTGTGCCCCCTTAAAAGTTTCTGTGAAATATGGACCTTCATAATAAATCCCACGAATCTTAGCACCTGTTGCTTCTTTATAATGGTTTCCAAGATTTTCAGTGACTGCAAGCAATTGCTCATAAGTGGCTGTTAAAGTTGTGGGCAAGAAACTGGTAACACCGGTACTAAGAAGTCCTTCACTCATAGTATGCAATGTACCTTCAATGTTGTTGTCCATCACATCTACACCTGCATATCCATGAATATGAGTATCCACAAGACCTGGTGCAATGCTATAACCAGTATAGTCAAGAACCTCTGCTCCTTCAGGAATTTGATCCACATGTTTCCCAAATTTGCCATCAACAAGTTCTAAGTACCCACCGCGACGAATGCCAAATGGATAGAAAAACTGATCCGCTTTAACGTAATTAGGCATAATAATGACCTCCTTAAAAGATTACTTTTGATATTTATTATGTCAATTACATTATAAACTTTTCTGATTCATTTGTAAATGGTATAGACCTATTTTCTAGAGATATTTTAAAAGAGCTGGATTTCTCCAACTCTTCTCTTTTTAATACAAGTTATTTTGATTTGACTGGCTTGTCTTGAGCTGTTTGCAAAGCTGTAGCAATAGTATCTGCATACAATTTTGCTCCTGCTTCAATTTTGCTAGTGTCACTTCCGAAATGGACTTGGTCTGTTCCTGTCCAAATTTCTGGATGCTCTTTCGCAACTTGATTCCAATCTGCTATCGTGATGTAAGGTGTCTTCTCTGCCAATTCTCTCATATAGGCAGCAGCCTTCTCAACGATGGCATAGGTCTCTTTTGTCTTATCCCCCTCATAAGGAGTCACTAAAATCATATGATGGCCCTTAGGAAGATTTTTCACGATACTATCCCAATCTTCCTTGTAATTTTCAGGATTATTTACCCCAGTCGCAATGACCACCATCTTAGGTAAAAATTTATTCTGGCTATTGTTTAGCATGATTTCATTGGCAGTCTTGGTTGTTCTGCTGACCTGCGCGTTAATTTGTGCTCCAGGAAGAGCTGTCTGCAGGGCTGTATTTGCCCTTAAAGCAACTGAATCACCAATTAACATAGTACCATCAGCAATTCCTAAACTATCAGCTTCTGCTCGTTCTGCCATCACCTTGGTTTGGCTAATATTTGTTGCAGCTTGCTTCAAACCATTGACAGTCAAATCTGTCTCAAAAGCTCCCACTTGTGGTGCCAACAAAGTCACTAAGAGGACAATGAAGGTCAAGATTCCTGTACTTGTTGCAAGAATTGCGTGAATATAAGGCAGGGGACGAAGAGTTTGTAAAACAGGTGTGTTCTTGCCTGCAATCCACGGCTCCAATACATAAAATGAAAGACTGGCAAATCCATAAGAACAAATCAGAGTCAATAATACAGCAAGAAGATTTGAGGTCAACTGTGAAAAAATGATATAGAAAGGCCAATGGAAAAGATAAACCGCATAGCTAGTATCCGCTAAAAAGCTGATAATCTTTGGCTCCTGCACGTTAGGAGTCTTTTCATGTAAGACACGCGCCGCCAGAATCATAGCTAGGGCTGCAAGGCTGGCAAGCAAGAAGCCGATAAGATAGGCAAAGAGATAGGTAAATTTGACAAAGAAGGTCAAAATGAGTAAGAAGCTAAAACCTCCTCCAAAAACTAAAAGGGTCTTGCGTAAATCCCAGATTTTATCCAATTGCTTAACTAGGGAAGTCGTCTGACGAACGCCTACGATAGTTGCTAACACACTTCCCAAAAAGAATGGATAGACATGAGTTAAACTGGAGAAGTAAACAGAGGAATAAGAGGTTACTAGAAAACTACCAATAAACATAGAGAAGAAGCTGATCAAGAAGGTAGCAGCAGATAAGAGAAAAACCATTCCCCTCAACTGACCATTTGATTTAGCCTGTTTGGATAAGAACCAAACTGCCAAGCCCCAGAGGATATAGTAGTGAACCTCAACAGCCAAACTCCAATTATGAACAAACAAATGAGGAATGAACTGAGATTCATAACTCCCACCTGTTAGAAGTTCATAAAAGTTGGTCATAAAGCCTAAGACACCAGCAATCTGACCCCCAATTCCAGCCACATAATCTTGGCGAACTAGAAAGGTAAAGGGCATGGTTACCAAGACCATCAAAACCACAGGTGGCACAATCCGATAAAAGCGTCTTCTAAAAAATCCAATCAAGTCAATTTCATGATTTTTAGAAAATTCTTCGATGAGTAGAGCCGTAATCAGAAAGCCTGAAAATGTGAAAAAGACATCTACCCCGAAAAATCCTCCAGGAAAGATGGTCTGAAAGAAGTGATACAAGAGTACAAAAAGTAAACCTGTAATCCTAATCAAGGAAAACCATTTAATGCGCATACGAGTTTATTCTTCCTTTCATTGTACACTTTATTCTATCAAAAAAAGAAGAAAAATCCTAAGAGAAAACTTAGGATTTTTAGCTTATATCTATTCCGTTTTAGAAATTACGTCCTGACTTATTATAGCCATATTTTTCAACAAAATACTCACGGAATTCTAAGAGATTGTCATCCATGATGGCTTGTCGCACTTGCTTCATCAAGTTAAGCAAGAAGTAAAGATTGTGGTAGCTAGTCAAGCGAATACCAAAGGTTTCATCAGCCTTGAGCAGGTGACGAAGGTAGGCCCGTGTGTAGTTCTTACATGTGTAGCAATCACACTCAGGATCCAGTGGAGTAAAGTCCTCAGCAAACTGAGCATTTTTGACAACCAAACGTCCCTGACTAGTCATACAAGTCCCATTACGAGCGATACGAGTCGGCAGGACACAGTCAAACATATCTACCCCACGAATCACTCCATCAATCAAGCTATCTGGCGCTCCGACCCCCATCAAATAGCGAGGTTTATTTTCAGGCAGCAGTTGAGTTGTAAAGTCCAAAATCGCATTCATCTCTTCGTGGGTTTCTCCCACTGCCAAACCACCAATAGAGTAGCCTGGGAAATCCATGCTGACAAGGTCATGAGCCGATTGGCGGCGAAGATCTTCAAATCCTGCCCCCTGCACAATCCCAAATAACCCTTGGTCATGCGGACGACGATGAGCCTTCAAACCACGCTCAGCCCAACGGCTGGTACGCTCGATTGATTTCTTAACGTAGTCGTAAGGTTGATAAAACTGAGGACATTCGTCAAAGGACATCATGATGTCTGAACCCAAATTATTCTGAATAGAGATGGCTTTTTCTGGCGATAGGAACATCTTAGAACCATTGAGATGGTTTTTAAAGGTTACTCCTTCTTCTGTGATATTGCGTCTATCTGCTAAGGAATAAACCTGAAAACCACCACTATCTGTCAAAATAGGCTGGTCCCAATTCATGAACTTGTGGAGACCACCAGCGCGTGCAATGAGTTCATCTCCAGGACGAAGCCACAAGTGATAGGTGTTTGATAGGATAATTCCCGAACCCATCTCCTTCAATTCTTCAGGTGACTGAGTTTTGACAGTGGCTTGAGTTCCAACTGGCATAAACATAGGTGTTGGGAAGGTGCCGTGGGGAGTGATGATTTCTCCCAGACGAGCTCCCGTGTGTTTTTCTTTCTTAATCAAACGATATTTGATTGGTGAATCTGACATTTTTTACCTCCGAAGCTGGGAAAAACAGTCCCAGTTCATACTTTGTGCCCAAGGGCATACTGTATGATTTTATCAAAAAAAGCCGGAACTGTCACGAACTATGGTATAATGAGAGAATGAAATACCCAAAAATTGATTTAAAAACCATTCGTCTGCAGGCCAGACAATTTCAGGCTGAAAATCCCCGCCTCTTTCTCGTCTATCTCTTACCTAGCATGCTGGTCATTTTGTCTGGCTTCCTCAATCCCTTAGAGCGCATAAACGAGAGTGTTTTAGAACAACCCTTTTTAAGCGTGTTTAGCCATGTATTCCAAGCCTACCTTTTTCCTCTATTAGTCTCCTTTATCGGAACAATACTTCTAACCAGTTCAGTTTATACAACCCTGAAACTTATCAAGAATCCTGATACAGAACTATCCGTCAAAAATAGTCTTACTCTCTTTAACGAAGAGCACTTTTCACAAACCTTTTTGACTCTTCTTCTCAAACGCTTCTATCTCTTTTTATGGAGCATTCCTAGTTTACTCGGGATTTACTTCCTCTTTTACAGTAGTTTTCTAGCAAAGAAATTCGTTGTCCTTCACCCCGAGTTTCCCAATCTGG
This sequence comes from Streptococcus mitis SK597, assembly GCF_000148545.1. Classification (GTDB taxonomy): domain Bacteria; phylum Bacillota; class Bacilli; order Lactobacillales; family Streptococcaceae; genus Streptococcus; species Streptococcus mitis_C. The sequence continues at coordinate 39,223 of NZ_AEDV01000089.1, forward strand.
ATCTCACGTCAATTGAAACTGAGCGTTTCCTCATGACCTTTGGTCTTTACTTTCTAGCAAGTATCCTCTTGATGATTGTCGGAAATAGTCTCTATATCCCACAATACTATGCTTATTCACAGGTAGAATTTCTCCTCTGTGATACTCTAGATTTAGGACAAGCCAAACCAGGACAAATCCTAAAAACCAGCCGTTTCCTGATGAAAGGCTACAAATTTCAGCGCTTTATCCTAGACTTACAACTCCTTCCTTGGTACTTCCTCAATTGGATTACCTTTGGAATTGCTAGTTTCTCACTCCTACCCTACATTCAAATCAATAAAATGATTTTTTACCGAGCAGTATTGGCTCGAAAACGTCCAAAAGCTTGAAGGTAACCCCTCAAGCTTTTTTCTATCAATGAGTTTCTCCACCTACCAACTTGAGGTCCTCATCTCCATGTTCTATAATAGCCCCGATTGCTGCTTCTATCCCTCGCCTAATATCCACTAAACTCATAGCTGGAGTAGTCGGTCGATTCACCACCTGTTCCATCATATAAGGAATATGCATAAACCCTGCCCTAACATGGGGAAATTTCTTTTCTACCAAATAGAGGACCTGATACATCAAATGATTACAGACAAAAGTCCCTGCAGTATTGGAAACAGAGGCCGGCAAGCCCTCTTTTTTTATAGCTTGAACCATCGCTTTAATCGGCAAACTACTAAAGTAGGCCGAAGCACCATCCGCTCGAATGGGAAGGTCAATCGGTTGATTACCTTCGTTATCAGGAATGCGTGCATCGTCTTGATTAATGGCTACTCGCTCAGGTGTCAAGCTGGTTCTTCCACCTGCTTGGCCGATACAAAGGACAAAGTCAGGTTGATAGCGGTTCATCTCTTCTTCCAATACTTGAGCCGATTTGTGAAAGACTGTTGGCACTTCTAACCAACGGACCTCAGCACCATGGATTTCAGCTGGTAAACCTTTAATGGCCTCCAAGGCTGGATTGACTTTTTCCCCTCCAAAGGGCTCAAAACCTGTCACTAATACTTTCATTTCTAACTCCTCAAAACAAATTCAATGAGACTTTTTTCTTAAAGACAAGTATAACATATTTCCCTTATTCTGGAGTGAAAAGGACTAGCGAGACTAGGATTGATCTCTGATACTCAATGAAAATCAAAGAGCAAACTAGGAAGCTAGCCGCAGGTTGCTCAAAGCACTGCTTTGAGGTTGTAGATAAGACTGACGAAGTCAGTAACCATACCTACGGCAAGGTGAAGATGACGTGGTTTGAAGAGATTTTCGAAGAGTATGAGTTTATTTAAAGAGTAAAATACTCATCAAGGCCAAAATAGCTGGTCCACCTTGCTTCAAAATAATTTTCTTATCTGCTGTGAGAGAGCCATAAGCCGCAACACCAATCACAAATAAAACAAAAATAGTCACAATTTCTAAATTCTGCGAGAAATAAATCCCATACAAGAGAAAGACTCCTAGCAGAGCATTATAAATCCCTTGATTTTTAAACAATGAACTTACTGACGGACGAGCCAGTTCTTCCTTGTCCATGTTAAAGACACGACTAGTCGCATCTGATTGCGTTGTAATACTTTCCAAATAAAAAATGTAAAAATGCTCCAAAGCAACAATCGTTGCTAAAATGATTGTCATAATTGACATCTATTTCTCCTTAAATTTCTATATTTTCAATACCCAAAACCAAATTATTTAATAAACGGCTGAGTTCTGTTCTTTCAGACTCTGTTAAGATACTTTCCATCTCTTCCTTAACCTTGATATGCTGCAGAGCTGGATTCATCACTAACTGCTCCTTGGCATACTTCGTAGCCTCTACCAACACTTCTCGCTGATTTTCAGGATTACGATGCCGCTCCACCAAACCTTCCTTTTCTAAAATCTTGAAATGTCGTGTTAAAGCAGCCTGATCAATCTTTAAACGCTCCTGAACCGCCATTTGGTTACAAGGAGAATGCTCCAGCAAAAATAATAAAATCTGATACCGTGTCAAACTAATGCCAAGTCTTTTTTCAAACAATTGTGTGCTCACTTGCTCAGACAAGCGGAGTTGATAAAGTAAATCTTGAATCTCTATCATTTCTTTCTCTCTCTTTTCGTTGATTTATCAATAGTTGACTAATCAATTATAATGCAAAGTAAAATAGATTGCAAGAATCATGCTTGAAATATTACAAAATACTGACTATCCATTCTCTATTCAAATTGACAAAGAAAAAACGAACGAGACTCGCTTCCTATCACGAAAGCTAGATCTCATTCGTCAAAATAATATTACAAAGTCTGGTTTATCCATTCATTGAAACGTGAACGTGGTCATAGTGGTTTTCTGTCACGCTACCACGGTCTGGCATTGGGTTCCAAGTATTAGCTGGCCCATATTTGCTATCGAATGGGGCATAGAAACGTTGTTTCCAAATGATGTAACTAATTCCACGGCTAGCCATGTTTTGAATAGCGTATTCCGCAATCTTATCCCCTAGTTCTGAGCTTTCTGGTACCATAAAGTCAATAGCCAAACCTTTTCCGTGATCTCCACTGTCTCCTGGACGGTAACCACTAAAGGATGTGATGCCAAACAAGTTGGCAATTTCTTCTTTAAAGGCAGCCGTTTGTGGTTGAAGGCCTGCATTTTCAGATTTCGCTACTGCAAGTCCAGCATAATCGGGCGCAGCTGGAGCTGTGTAAGTTGTTGAAATTATTTTCGTCTCTTCTGGTTGATAAGTAGAAACTGTTGGTGTAGTTCCATTTGATGATGCTACTTCTTTTGCTTCTGAACTTGTTGCAGTTGTTTCGGTTGCTTTTTCTTCTACTGGTGTTGTAGTTGCTTCCTCTGCTGACTCGGTTTGAGGGCTTTCTTGTGTTTCCTCTTTCTCAGCTGGAGTCGTTGCCTGAGGAGCTGCTTCTGCAACTGCACTACTTGTTTCGGTTGTTTGCTCCTCTGGGGTAAAAGTCTCTGTAGATGGTGCTACTTCTTCTGCAGCAGTCACTGTCTCTGCAACTTCTGAATTTGATGCTACTTCTTTTGGAGCTTCTGCAATCGGTTGATAAAGATCTGCAACTTGAACAGTTTGATCATCTACGGTTACTTGATTGGTTGTCAAATCTGCTATCGCAGTTGTCACCTCTTCACTAGAGTCTGCTTGAGGAGTTTGGATTTCAACTTCTGTTACTTCTTCTGATTCATTGACAGTCGTTGTCAAAACAGTTTCTGAGAAAATCAGGTCCATATTAGTGATTTTATTCAAATTCGCAAGAACTGTGACATCTACACCCAAGGCTTCTGCAATTGTGCTCAAGGTATCACCATACTGAATGGTGTAACTTCTTTTATTGTCTGTTTTAGTCAAATCGTTTTGGATTTGCTCAACACTACGTGCAGTCCAAAGAACTTCTTCTGCTTGGGTTGCCAATACTGGGGCAAATGACAAAGCTACTGTTGAGGCTAATAATATTCTTTTCTTCATTCTTTCAAATTCCTTTCAAATGAGTACCTGTCTATCATAACACAAAAAATGCAGAAAAAAAGCCCTCTCGGGCCTATTTAACAAAACTGTCCATTCCTTGTAACAAACTCGGTTACTTGAAATAGTTTGTTAGGTCTCTGTCACAAAACTGACACAATCTTATCGTCACTTTCCTTCAAAAATATAAGGAATATCTGCTAACACTTGAATCCTGTGATTGCCTTCATAAGACGACTCTAAAAAGTTGAGACTTTGAATCCCACTATTCTGGGCAAATTCCACATCCAGAGTCCGATCCCCTATATAATAGGTTTTCTCAGGATCCAACTGATACTTGTCTAACAGATAGGTAGCCGCTTCCGGATTAGGCTTCCGCGCAAAGTCACTCTGACTTGTTAAAATCTCCGTAAAATAGGACTCCAAACCCAAGTCTCTGAGAATGGTAAAAGCATTATCTCCTTTATGAGTATAAACAAACTGTTGAATTCCTACTTGGTCTGCCCAATTCAACACCTCACGCGCACCTGGCATCAAAACTATCTGGGCATTTTTTTCAGCCAGACTCTGGGCACGCACCTGATTTAGCATTTCCACATCCAGCTTTCTATCTTCTGCCACCCGCACAAGCAAATCTTGCACCGAATACTTGAGGATAAACTCTCTCACCTGCTCCTTATCATAAGGAATAGAAAACTGAGCAAAAGTTTCCTCAACCCCTGACAAAATCGCTTCGTAAGAGTCCAATAAAGTCCCGTCTAAATCCCAAATAAAAGCTGTTTTTTGCATTTCCTATCCTTTCAAGCTCATATAACGCTGGTAACGGTAACGTAGAAATAACCAACGAAAACCATTATCCAAAAGGGTTCCGGCCCAAATACCGGGCAAGCCCCAACCAAGTACAATCCCCATCAGATATCCTGTTCCAATGCGGATACACCACATTCCTATACTTGTCGCATAAAAGGGAAGACGAGCATTGCCCAACCCCTGCCAGACTGCTGTATAGATGACTGTTCCTATCGTCATAGGAGTACCAAGTAGTGAAAAAAGTGTCACTAGAACACTAGCCTCCACCGCTAGAGAATCAGTCGTATAGAGATGAGTTAGTGGTATACCCAAAGCATAGATACTGAAGGTCAAGGGTAACATGAGGAGCAGAGAAAGCCAAAAGATTTGCTTGCTCAAATTAGCTACTTTTTCCCAATTATCTTCCCCAACTGCTCGGGCCACCAGCATGACCGTTGCCGTAGCGACGCCAAAGGCAGGCATATAGTTAAACTGAGTCAAGACTTCTCCGACTGCATTTCCAGCCACCGCCTCCGTTCCAAAAGAAACAACCAAGGCAATGATCACGACATCGCCAGCCCGCATCATGAGCCGCTCTCCAGCTGCTGGCAAAGCTAAGGTCAATAGCTCCTTATCTAAACCAAAAGTCGGTCTCTCAAAAGGCAACTTTAATTGCGACCATAAAATCACAAGACCTACCAAACGAGACAAAATTGTCCCCCAAGCAACACCAGCTATCCCCATATCCAGAACAAAAATAGCTAGACTTGAAAAAAGAATATTTAAGGCATTGGATAAAAGACTAACATAGAGAGGCAGACGTGGATTATGCGTTGCACGAATCAAGGCTCCCAGACTAGTCATTAAACCTAAGAGAACAATCGATCCGCCTACCAAAGATAGATAGAGTCCACCCCTCTCAGCTACATCTCTCTCCGTCCCCAAAAGTCCTATTATCTCTTTCCCAGCGAAGATGGACAAAAATCCTAAAAGGAAACTTAATAGTAAGGTAATCTTCAACGCCTCAGTCACATGATAGGCAAGCTTAGACTGATCCTTCTGCCCCAAACTTTTTGAAATAACACTGGAAATAGCAGCTCCCAGAGCGATGAAAATCGCCTGATAAATCGTAATAATATTGCCAGCTACTGATACACCCGAAATGGCTATCAATCCTAAATGAGCAACCAAATAACTGTCCACCATCCCCATGAGCATCTGCAAAAAGTTTTCGCCCATAGCTGGCAAGGCAATATTTAAGATTTGTTTATAAGATATCATACTAAATATTTATTTTCTTTCATAATGGGAATTAAAAATAAGACTATCATTATAATAGTCTCATTATTTACTCATCGATATCAATCACTTCTATATCATCATTTTCTTTCAACATAGCAACAACATTAATTAATGGCAACCTATATTGAGGATATATATTGCTTTTTCCACTAATATCACTTACTAAACTTCTTAAATAAGGAAATAGTATAGCAATTGCATTTGTCGTTAATAACGATTTTGCTTCCTCACTCTTTATATTCCCTTCATATTCAAAAATGCCCATCAAAGATACTCGAATAATAAAGGGACATTCAGAATTATCTTCTCTCCCACAAATTACCGATAAACTCACTGCCGCATTTGTCTGAGAAATTTGAACTTTGGACTTTATATTGAAATCAACATCCAGTTTTTCTGCATCAAAATCATAATTAGAGTTTTGCTCATAGTGCAACTCTGTAACCATGTAGTTACTAAAAGTAATTTTAGCTCTATAATCATCCATCACGCAACCTCTCCTAAACTCTTATTAATAGAAATAGTAGAGAAAGTATTATTTTTAAAAGAATAATAATCTACAGAAGCTGTACTAGAAGAGGAATACTGTACGGAAATATTCTCAATAACTGGTAAATTATTTTCATAAGGTAGAGAAAGTTCCTCTTCAGTGAAATTTACTTTATCTAAGTCAAAGAAACTTTTTAAATTCATTCCCTGTATTGCCATTATTAACTCCTTTTATCTTTATACAACCTGTGTCACGAACACACAACTCTGTACCATTTGGAAAATTACTAATTTCTCCGTTTAAAATAGTTACAGTATTTTTGCTAACAACCTTAATTCTTGTTTGGGAACCGCACTGCTCATGAATCTTGCTAATAAATAATTCCATCATTATTCCATCATAATTTTTCCGCTTGAATGAGCCATCCTGTTTTAACCGTCGTTTTATTTTTTCTCGCTCATGCTCATGCTTATCCTTAAAGCTATAAAACAATTCCAAATTATCCGATAAATCCATATCCAGAAAATTATCAGAGGAAACAGTAATATTAGCTTCAAGAACTTCAATAGAACATTTTTGTTTTTGGGCAACTTTGTCTTTATAATGGTAAGCATAACTAAACGCCATTTTTCGCCCAGAACCATTTTCTTCACGAAAATCTTGAAAAAAATACACACCTTCCCCTAAATCATTTGGATTTCTTAAATCAGGTTTTGACCAATCAATTTTAGATACTTTAAAACCTGCTCGCCTAATTTGGTTTGCATTTTGTTGTGTGGTTCCATGAAAACCTGTAAGTTCCAAAACATCCTCCATAACCATTATATAAAAACATCCCGTAATAATCAAATAAGATATATTTTTAGGATACAATTTCTCTTAAAACAGCTTCTTTCATGTACTACATTCTTAGATAAGCCTCAACCGCTACTTGCATGTCTGTTGCTGCAACAGTTGTCTTATGACGAACAGGAGCTGTTTCAAGCCCATCAACTGCTGGTGGCACTGCAACGCCTGAGATTTCATGTAATTGAGCCAAGGATTCAAAGTCGCCAAGCCCTGATTTTCCAGTTACAGCTTCTACTGCAACCACTGGGAACTTGTATGGACTCGCTGTTGAAGCAATCACTGTCTTAGTCACATCGCCAGTAGCCGCTTGGTATTTCTTATAAACTGCTGAAGCAACTGCCGTATGTGGGTCCTCGATATAATAATCTGACTCATAAACACGCTTGATTTCTGCTGCCGTTTCTTCCTCAGTCGCATATTCAGCTGCAAAGAGGTTAAGAATCTCTGCATCAAAGTCTGTCAACTCATATTGTCCTTGCTTGTTCAAGGCATTCATGAGTTCAGCTGTCTTAACCGCATCATTCCCCAAAAGATGGAAAATCAAACGCTCCAAGTTTGAAGATACCAAAATATCCATAGATGGACTAGTTGTTACCTTAAACTCACGTTTCTTATCATAAACACGTGTCTTGAAGAAGTCTGTCAAAACATTGTTGTCATTTGAAGCACAGATCAATTTACCAACTGGTAAGCCGATTTGTTTGGCATAAAAGGCAGCCAAGATATTTCCAAAGTTTCCTGTCGGTACCGTGAAGTTAACCTTTTCACCAGCTACAATCTCACCAGTTTTAACAAGCTGAGCGTAGGCATAAACATAGTAGACAATTTGTGGCACCAAACGGCCAATATTCATAGAGTTAGCCGATGAAAATTGCAACTTGTTGGCTGCCAACTTCTCACGAAGAACCACATCGTTAAACATATGCTTCACATTAGTTTGGGCATCATCAAAGTTACCATCAATAGCGATAACATGAGTATTGTCGCCAGTCTGAGTGGTCATTTGCAACTCTTGAACCTTGCTGACACCATCCTTTGGATAAAAGACGATAATCTCAGTTCCAGGCACATCGGCAAATCCTGCCATAGCAGCTTTCCCCGTGTCACCAGATGTCGCTGTCAAGATGACAATCTTATTCTCCAAGCCATGTTTCTTAGCAGCTGTTGTCATAAAGTATGGCAAGATAGACAAGGCCATATTCTTAAAAGCAATTGTTGAACCATGGAACAGTTCCAAGTTGTATTGCCCATCCAGTTTCACCAATGGTGCGATAGCTGGAGTATCAAATTTACTATCGTAGGCATTGTTGATACAGTAGTCCAACTCCTCAGTTGTAAAGTCATCTAAAAATGCTGACAAAACTAACTTAGCAACTTCCTGATAAGAAGCATCTTTCAATTTGTCAAAGTCCAAATCTACCTTTGGATAAGTAAGCGGTGTAAATAAACCACCGTCCGTCGCCAAACCTTGCAAAATAGCTTGGCTAGCAGTTACTGTATTTTTCGCATCACGCGTTGATTGATAAACTAATGTCATTACTCTCTATCCTTTATCTATAGTCTTTTCCATTATATCATGATTTTTCAGAAAATTCTCCCCTTATAAGAGAAATTATAGGCTCAATTCTTCTTTCAAAGGCTGTAAGTAGGTCATTTCTTGCTTATTTCTCATCTTCAGACCTTCCTCAGCTAACAGAAGTAAGTCTTTGGAAATTTCAATAATCGCAGTTTCTTCCTCATCTGTAAGCTTCTTCTTAGAAAATTGTCGTCTTAAAAACTTATAATTTCGTCCAAATTCTTTAAAGAAAGGTGCTGTTTCTAAGTAAGCTTCTAACTTATCTAAATTAACTAATAATCCCAAGTGAAAGGCGGCAGAAGCGAAGGTTTTATCTAGAGGCTGAGTACACACACTACGAAACTCAACTGTTCCGCGAGTCGTTAAGTCCTGGTATTGATAACTACGATGGGTTTCAAAATCCTTCTCTTGAGGATAAATAAGCACCTCATCCCCATTAAGTGCATATGCTTGGATTTCAGGCGTAGCCAAATAGTCCCTTGCCTGAATCGGATAAAAATAATAGGTTTGTTCATCACGTTCCGCAGTAAAAATCGCAGAATGATTTAGATAGGCAAAAAAATCCTCATCATCATCAAAGAGTCTAGCATTGACACCGACATTCTCTGGATAGATGCCATGCATCGATTCTTCCCAGAAAATATCCCTTGCAATTTTCGTATCCCAATCAGCACCCGAAAACTCAGAGTTTGCAAATAAATAAGCCTTAGCTGCTTCAATTTGGGTAAAAGCATTAATCACCCGTAGGTAGTTAGACTTTGAAACATCCAGCTGGACCTGACTCCCGCAGATAAAAGCACCATATTCAGGGAAATGATGTAAGTCTGATTTAGTAATATTTCTACTCAAATTCAAATAATCCATCAACATCTGATAGCGTGGATAAGCCACTGGACAATTCTCATTTTTATCCCAGTCAGGATGAATACCGCAGCCAACAATAGCATGGTTGGATTCGCCTAATTTTCTCTGAATTACATCCATATAATTATTAAAACGATTTTCGACCTCTTGAATTGTTTCAGCCTTACCAAATGCAAACTCAATCGTTGTATAGGAAACTTCAAATAAAATAGCATCTTGACTTATAGGAGCCACTAACTGGATAGGATTCCCAAAATCATCTACCTTTTCTACAGTGAAATCCAAAGTGGAAACTAAATATCTGAATAAGTTCTTGATAACTTCAACATTTGTAGCATCCCCTTCCAAGTTTACAACAGGATATTCCAACTCAATCCCGACAAACAATTCAGGATTTTCTTTAATATTTTTCAAATACCGATGTTTTAATATATCGATAGAACGAGACATACTTCCCTACACTTTCATAATCTAAATAAAATTTGAATAACTATTATTATACCAAAAATAATATAAAAAGGAACGAAGATATACCACGTTCCTTAACTCTATACTATACCGGCGGCCGGGGTCGAACCGGCACGTCCTTGCGGACACTGGATTTTGAGTCCAGCGCGTCTGCCAATTCCGCCACGCCGGCAAATAGTAACTGGGGTAGCTGGATTCGAACCAACGCATGAGGGAGTCAAAGTCCCTTGCCTTACCGCTTGGCTATACCCCAATAATATAAAATAGGCGAGTGATGGGGATCGAACCCACGCATGCCAGAGCCACAATCTGGTGTGTTAACCACTTCACCACACCCGCCATAATTCTATTAACACGGGCAGTAGGAATTGAACCCACACTGAAGGTTTTGGAGACCTTAGTTCTACCTTTAAACTATGCCCGTAAAATGGAAGGGGAGGGATTCGAACCCCCGAACCCGAAGGAGCGGATTTACAGTCCGCCGCGTTTAGCCTCTTCGCTACCCTTCCAAAATATAT